>CANDKL010000240.1 GCA_947385255.1 uncultured Roseburia sp.
CTTTCTGGACATGGCTGCTGTTATGTTTGCAGAGAAATTCTGCCGTACAGCTCTTATAATCTTCGCTCCAGGTAAAGACTGGGTTCTCCCAGTCATGGCCCGTTCCGACCGTAATCACAATGGTTTTTGCATTGCCGCACGCATCCTCCAGCACGATACGATGCTCCCTGCCGTCGCCTGCAATGCTGTATTTGCCGCCGGCAGGACGCAGCTCGGTTCCGTTATCTGTCACAGATTTCAGCATAAGATCCGTGACCGTAAATTCTGCTTTTCCGCAGTAAGCCGCGCCGTCCGAAATCCCGTCTGCCGCAGGCGGCGTCTGATCCACCAGAATTCCTTCCGTAGACGCATAGGAAAGATTGCCGGAGCGATCCTGTGCCTTTACATATACGATGTACCTGCCGTCCGGATTGAGGCGAAGAGGCAAACGGTACTCCGTCCAGCTTACCGTCCGCAGCTGCGGCTCGCTCAGCGCCTTGTCTGAAATATAATAAGAAACCCGTTCCAGACGGTCTACCGTCTGGCCATTTGGCAGCTCCTCCTGGTCGGACGCCGTCACTGTCACAGACTGCGCCGTCTGAAAGAAATGGACAAACTCCGGCTGCGTGACAACGGCCGACCAGCGGTTTTCTCCCATTGCAATCTCCACCTCGGGGCTTTTTTTATCAATCAGCCGGCTCCCGGCCTGCGTACGGGTATGCTTCGTTCCGCAGTCGTTTTCGCATTCCGCGGTCTGCGTACCGTCCGCCTCATAGGTCGCGTCCTGATTGGATACATAATTCGTAAAACGGTGCCCGGTGGCAGGAATGACGTTCGACGCGGCAAGCACCTGACCGCACGTCTGGCAGTGCCGTCCCTCTGTGCGGCCGTTTTCCGTACAGGTAGCCGCGATTGCCTCATCCGTCACAATCACATGCCCGGTGGCCTCAATATAATCTACCACATAGGATTTGTCACAGTACACACAGCGATAGGTCGTATAGCCCTGTTCGGTACACGTCGGCGCCGTCACCTGCGCCTCATATTTGTGCGTATGCTCCTCCCACGAAAGCGTACCGCCAAACTGTTTTCCGACATAGTCTGCCCAAGTGGCGTCGGATACCGGATAAAATACAGACGCCGTTACGCCGGTAAACGCATTCTGCGCAATCGACGCCGGAGCCGTCCCCGAAAACGTCACCTCCTCTAAGGCTGTGCTGTTGCAGAACGCAAAGCCGCCGATCTGATCCAAATCCTTGGGCAGAACAATGCTTACGATATGATTGCAGCCGTAAAACGTTCCGTACGGCAGCTTACCGCCCCTGATTTCTACGTATTTCAGGGAATCCGGGATATAATAGGTGCTGCTGCTGGCGGAATAAAACTGCTTGGTGGGCGTCCCGCCTTCATACCTGCTTCCGCCGAAAATAAAGCCGAACAGCGTTCTTGCGGAAGCAGCCGTCGGATTTTTGCTGTATCCCGCAAACGGCAGCGAAATCCGCTCTACACCGCTGCACCCGGAAAATGCTCCAATGTTGATTTCCGTCACGGAATCCGGAACCGTAAGATTGGAAAGGCCACTGCAGTTCTGGAATGCAAACGTCCCGATGACCGTAACCTGCTCCGGGATCGTCAGGCTCTCTAACAACACGCAGCCGGAAAACGTATACGGCTCAATTGCCGTCAAGTTCTGCGGTAACACGCATTCCTTTAAGGCCGCGCAGCCCCGGAACGCATAGCTTCCGATACGCTCCGTCTCTTCCGGAATCGAAACGGACTCTAAAGCCGTACATTCCATAAACGCATAATCGCCAATAGACGTTACGCCTGCGGGCAGAGAAATGTTCTTCAAGCCCTGACAGCTGCGGAATGCGTAATTGCCGATTTCCTTCAGATTCTGCGGCAGCGTAATGCTCTCTAAACCGCTGCAGTTATAAAATGCGCCGTACAGCACCGGCCCGCCTGTTACCGCTACGTTTTTTAAAGAGGACGGGATATAATAGGTCGCCGCTGCGTTCGAGTAATACTGCTTTACGGCTGTCCCACCCGTATAGGCCGCCGTCCCGAAGATGCAGCCGAACAGCGTCTGCGCCGAAGCCGTCTGGGAACCTGCGCTGCCTCCGATAAAGGGAATCGTCATACTTTCCAACGCCCCGCAGCCGCTAAAGGCCGCCGCTCCGATGGCGGTTACGGAGCCCGGAACCGTCATCTCCTTTAACCCGCTGCAATTTGCAAACGCGCTGCTTCCGATTTCAAGCAGGCCTTCCGGCAAGAGGAGCTTTGTCAGGCCGGTGCAGCCGTTTAAGGCAGAGGCCCCCACGCGTAAGATTCCCTCCGGCAGCGCCAGCCCGGTTAATCCGGTGCAGCCGCTAAAGGCCTTTGCCCCGATTGCCGTCACACTGTCCGGAATGGAAAACTCCGTCAGGCCGGCACAGTCAAAAAATGCGCAGTCCCCGATTTCAGTCAGTGCCTCCGTGGATGCCAGACGGATACTTTTTAGCTTTGCGCAGCCGTAAAAGGAACCGTAGAACAGCCTGCCGCCCGTAACCTCCACCTCCGTCAGGGAATCCGGAAGATAGTAGGTATTCATCGTGCCTGCGGAGCAGTACTGTCGCACGGCTGTCCCACCCTTATAGGCCGCCTGGCCGAATATATAGCCGAACAGCGTACTGCTCGACGCAGCCGTCGCTTCGGCGCTCCCTCCCGTAAAGGGAACCGTCATTTTTAAAAGCCCGCTGCAGCCGCCAAAGGCGCCGCTGCCAATGGCCGTAACGCCTGCCGGAATCCGAACCTCTAAAAAACCAGTACAATCCACAAACGCGCCGGTTCCAATCTGTGTCAGCCCCTCCGGCAAAGAAATGCCCGGCAGCGCCGCGCAGCCGCGAAAGGCCTGTTCTCCGATTTCGGCCACTGTTTCTGGCAGCGTGATTTGTTCCAGCAGGGCACAGCCCGAAAAAGCGCTTTTGCCGATGCGTTCCACCTCGCCCGGAAACGCAACGCTCTTTAACGCCGTGCAGCCTGAAAAAAGTTCCTCTCCGACTGCCGTAATTCCCTTAGGAAACGTGATGCTTCCGATCCCGGTACACCCTTTAAACGCGCCGGTTCCGATTTCCTCCATCGTCTCCGGCAGGGATACGCGAGTCAGCCCCATACAGTCCGCAAAGGCCTCCTTTCCGATTTTTACAATCCGATCCGGAAAATCAATCGCCGAAAGCTTTGTACAGCCGCGAAACGCTTCCTCCTCTATGCCGTTCATTTGCTCCGGAAGCGGAATCTCCGTCAGCGCGGCACAGCCCGCAAAGGCCCCGCTTCCAATGCTAAGAAGCTCTCCGGGCAGCGTGATTTTGGCAAGCAGCGCACAGCCGCGGAAGGCGTTTTTTGCAATTGCCGTAACGCTGTCCGGAATCGTAATTTCCGCAAGAAGCGCACAATCCCGGAAAGCGCCTTCCCCGATTTCGGTGATGCCGTCCGGCAGAAGCACCTCCTTTAGCCCCGCACAGTTTCCAAATACGCCGTTTCCCATACCGGAAACGCCGCCTGCCGAAATTTTCTGAAGCTTTGCGCAGTGGTCAAAGGCGCCGTCGTGCAGCACCCCGCCGGCCACCGTCACCTCCGTCAGCGCATCCGGCAGAATATAGGAGCAGTATCCTGAGCTGGTAAAATACTGCTGCACCGCCGTACCTCCCTCATAGGCCGTCGTCCCGAACACAAAGCCAAACAGCGTTTCCGCAGAAGCCGCCTCCGCCTCCTTTTTGCCTCCCACAAAGGGCAGCGTCATCTGCTTTAGCCCGCTGCAGCCGGAAAAGGCGCCTGCCCCGATGCTCTCTACCGACGCCGGAACCGTAATCGACTGCAATCCTGTGCAGTTTTGAAAAGCCCCGCTTCCGATTCCCTTAAGCCCCTCCGGGCATACGACCCTCTCGAGCCTTCTGCACCCTGAAAATACCCCCGTACCGATTTCTGACACGGATTCCGGTAAAACAATCTCTGTCAGTCCCGTACAGTTTTCAAACACCTTGTCCGGCAGCTTCTCAATGTCCGCCGGAAGCGCTATTTCCCGAAGCGCCGCGCAGCCGTCAAACATAGCCGCTCCCAGTATCCCGCAGCCCTCTGCCATCACAACGGAGGAAAGCGCCGGACAGCCCGAAAACAAATGGCTTCCCACCTGCCTGGCCGAAGCCGCCAGAGAAACCGTCTCCAGCCTGCTGCAGCCGGAAAATACGTAGCTTCCTAAATCCAGCGTTCCCTCGTTCAGCTCCACACTCCTTAAAGAGACGCATTCCGCAAACGCATAATCGCCGACCGTCGTCGTACCTTGATTGGAAAGCGCGGCCTCCGTCAGCCCGGCCTGGAAAAACGCGCGCTCCGAAATTTCCGTCACTCCCGCGCCGATTTGAAATTGGGACAGGCCCACACAGCCTTCAAACGCCGACGCTCCAATCCGTTTCACATCCTTCGAAACCGAAGCCGAACGAATCACCGTACAGCCTTTAAAGGCGAAATCCCCGATTGCCGTCACACCGTCTGTTATTTCAAGCTCCGTAATATCTGCCGCATTCGCATACCACGGCGCGGATCCCGACGTATAATTCACCATACTGCCGGTTCCGTATATCCGAAGCCGCCTGCCGCCCAAAAGCTCCCACTTTAAGCCATCTCCGCAGCTCCCGCGCAAAAATGCAATCCCGGAATCATCCACGCCGGAATTTTCAAACGCTCCCTTTCCGATACTGGTCACGCTTTCCGGAATCGCAATCGTTCCTAAACTCTTACATCCGCTAAACGCCGACGCGCCAATGCTGATAAGTCCGTCCGGCAGGGAAATCCCTGTCAGGCTGCTGCAGCTGCCAAACGCATACGCCCCAATCCCGGTCACCTGCGGCGGAACCTGAAACCTTGTCAGGCTGTTGCAGCCGTAAAACGCATACGCCCCAATCCCCTTCACACTGTCCGGAAGCGTCACCTGGCCAAGCTGCACGCAG
>CANDKL010000241.1 GCA_947385255.1 uncultured Roseburia sp.
TATCGCCAGCTTCCTCCATGCCCATATGCGGGAAAAAGGGGTTCGGCTGCTTCTGGAAAAGAATGTAACCGGTTTTGAAGAGACAGCCGAGGGCATTTCCGTCCTTTTGGAAAACGACAGCCCTGTCACAGGAGAAATCGCCGTTCTTGCCATCGGCGTAGCTCCGGAGTCAGGACTGGCGGCGAAAGCGGGCCTTAAGCTGGGCGTAAAGGGAAGCATTCTGGTCAATGAACATATGCAGACTTCCAACGAAGATATCTATGCCACAGGCGACGCCGTATCCATCACCAACACCGTAACCGGGCAAAAGGCGGTTATCGCTCTGGCCGGTCCCGCCAATAAGCAGGGCAGAATCGCCGCAGACCACATCGCAGGCCTTGACAGCAGTTATCAGGGCGCTTCCGGTTCGTCGGTACTGAAAATCTTTGATATGACGGCGGCCTTTACCGGATTGAACGAGCGGACGGCAAAAGAGCTGGGGCTGGCCTATGACAAAGTCATTCTCTCCCCGGCCTCCCACGCCTCCTACTATCCCGGCGCAAAGGTTATGACGATGAAGCTGCTGTTTGAAAAAGAAACGGAACGGATTCTCGGCGCACAGATTGTGGGTTTTGACGGAGTAGACAAACGAATCGACGTGATTGCCACCGCCATGCAGGCCGGTATGAAGGTAACGGCGTTAAAGAATCTTGACCTGGCATACGCGCCGCCCTATTCCTCGGCCAAGGACCCTGTAAATATGGCAGGATTTATCGCGGAAAACCTGATTACCGGAAAGGTAGGCCAGTTCTATTATGAAGATCTGGAGGCCCTGCCAAAAGACGGCAGCGTCACCCTGCTGGATGTACGCACCGACGGAGAGTATGGAAACGGCCATGCGGAAGGGTTCGAAACCCATATTCCAGTGGACGATCTGCGGGAACGACTGGGGGAACTCGACAGAGAAAAAACCGTTTATGTGATGTGCCAGTCCGGGCTTCGCAGCTATCTGGCCTGCCGGATTCTTGCGCAGAACGGATTCGACTGCCGTAATTTCGCCGGCGGCTACCGGTTCTATGACAGCGTGACCCACGACCGGTTCGATAAAGAATGCAGGACCGGATGCGGGCTGTAAATTAATGATAGCCTATGGGGCCGCCGGCTCCCGTCCAAGGAAAACGGCAGCCCCTTTTTCTTTATTTTATTCAAAGCAGCGCCATCCGGCAGTCTCAGGGGCGGATTTAATTCACATCAGGTACTTGAAATCTCCGGACATATGGTGTTAAAATCATATTATCACTTTAGTGTCCGGGGAGGCCCAATGAGTATATTAGCCAAAATCGGCATTTTTGCTGCCATCATTGTAATATCTAACTATGTAATCAGCCTGATTTTTAAATTTTTAGCGCAGAAGACAAAAGCGGTTCACCTTCGCTTTTCAAAATACGCGGTCACTGTAATCATTGACATTATCGCCTTCTACAGCCTGTCGCAGCAGTTTGAAATCACTAGGGATATCAGCAAGGCCTTGCTGCAGAGCGGCTCCCTGATTCTTGCTATCGCCACCTTTGCCGCGCAGCAGGCGCTGGGCAATGTAATCAGCGGCATTTCCCTGTCCGTGTCCAAACCATATAATGTGGATGAAAAAATCCGTGTAATCCAGGGCGGAACCGTAATCGCCGAAGGGCTTGTCAAAGACGTCACCCTCCGGCATACGCTTATTTATCAATACAACGGAGAAACCTGCATCGTACCTAATTCCGTTATGGATTCGTCAGTAATTATCAACACCAATTTTACGGAAAACATCGGAAATTATGTGGAAATAGAGATTGGCTACGGCGCCGACCTGGAAAAAGCCCTTGCCATTATGCGCAAAATCTGCGTGGAGCATGAGCTGACACTGAATACGGAAGAAAATTCCGTCACCGCAAGCGGCTATACGCAAAACGGCGTTATTTTAAAGACGATTATATGGACAAATAACCTGAACGACAGCTTCAAGGCCTGCAGCGATATCCGAATCGCGCTGGTCAGAGAGTTTAATCAGAATGGTATTGAAATTCCATATCAGACGGTGACGATATCTAATTATGGGCCGGAAGGGGAGAAGGATGCGAAAGAAACGGCAAATGATGTCGATTCGTTTTAACCCATGGGCAACGGGCACGAAATAAAATTTCAACTTGATAAACCCATATAAAACAGGACAGCAGGGACATCCTTGTCCCTGCTGCCGCCCTTATGTTGTTTCTGTTTCTTATTTATTCGTAGGTTGTGCAGTAGCTGTTTCTGTCGCCGTTGAGAACATGCTGGTACATATGCTTCCTTGTGAATTCTTCATAATCAGTAGAAGAATAACCACAGTTGCAATGGTAATGAGCCACTTTCTCTTGCTCGTCGCCAAACACAAGCAAAGATTCTTCACCCTGAACTGTGATGCTGACTTTGTCCTTTTGTGCTGCCTGCTCAGCCTCAAGTCTCTCAGCCTCCTCTTTTGCCGCCTGCTCTGCCGCTGCCTTTTCTGCTGCCGCCTGCTCTGCCGCAAGTCTTTCAGCTTCTTCCCTCGCTGCCTGTTCAGCTGCTGCTTTCTCTGCTGCCGCCTTTTCTGCTGCAAGTCTTTCGGCTTCTTCCCTCGCCGCCTGTTCAGCTGCTGCTTTCTCTGCTGCCGCCTTTTCAGCCGCTTTCTCTGCCGCTGCTTTCTCTTCCGCCGCACGCTGCTCAGCTGCTTTCTGCTCTGCCGCCGCGCGTTCCGCTGCCGCTTTCTGCTCTGCCGCACGCTGTTCGGCAGCCGCTTTCTCCGCGGCTGCATTGCTGCCGGTATCCGCCGTGTTACCGGTGCTCTCATTGCCGCCGGTTCCTGCCGTGTTACCGGCGTTCGTATTGCTGCCGGTTTCTGTCATATTGTTAGTTTTATCAGAAGCAGTACCTGTTCCATTGCCTGTCTTAGCGGAAGCAGTGCCCGCCGTATTACCGGTATTTGCATTGCTGCCGGTTCCTGTCATATTGTTAGTCTTATCAGAAGCAGTGCCTGTTCCATTGCCTGTCCTGACGGAAGCAGTGCCTGTTCCATTGCCCGTCCTGGCGGAAGCAGTACCTGTTCCATTGCCCGTCTTGGCGGAAGCAGTGCCTGTTCCATTGCCCATCTTGGCGGAAGCAGTGCCTGTTCCGGCAGTGACAGGCTGTTTGTCATCGGGCGCTTCGGTTTCGGCGGCAGTTTCCTCCGCCACGTAGGCGCTTTCATTCCCCGCAGCAACGTCACCTGCCATGGACACGGCCGGGCCTGTCACACCCGTTGCCGAAACAAAAACCGATAAAACTTCGGCCAATGCTTTGAATAAGATCCTGTTCATCATACTTAATCACCCTGCCTTCCTTGCAGATCATCATCCGAATCAATCACCTGAAATCAGATCTTCTTTTATATTACGATAGTCAATTATATACGCGTATCGCCAACCTGTCAATAGTCAATTCGCCGACTTAATAGGGCGCGTTTGCCTGTTGATCTGTGGCTTACCGATTCCAAAATTTTTCCCGTTACGCTCCTCCGCTTTGCAGCCTGTTTCGGAAACCGTTTCCCCCTCTGTTGCAAACAAATAGTCAAAAGGTTTATTAAAATACATACAAAACGCCTTGCATTCATTCGGCCAGAATCTCCCGTTTCGCAGCTTTTGATTATATGTATTTCTGCTGACGCCAATGATTTTTCCCATATCATCATCCGTAAGGCGGTGATATGCTTTTTGTCTTAATAAATTCACGTACATTTTTCCACCTTCTCATAAGCGTATCGCCAACTTATATTCGATTATATATACGTAACGCCAACTTGTCAATAGTTATGCGTACTTTCATTGACATATCGCCAACTCAATGTTAAAATATACGTTGAAAAGGGTGATAAAATGAGTTTTACCGAACAGTTAAAAAAAGCGCGGTTAAATATGAATTACACACAGCAGCAGGTTGCCGATTTAATGGGAATTACCAAGAGTACTTATTGCGGCTACGAAACCGGTAAACGTCAGCCTGATGTCGCGAAACTGAAACAGCTTGCCCGCATCTTAAATACCTCCGGCGACGTTCTCCTTGAAACCGGTTTTGAACCGGAGCCGTCATTTGAAAATGCGGTCGCCGAATTGAATACCCATAGTACGGCATTATCTAAAACGCACCAAAAGGCACTTGCTCAGCTGAAAAAAATGAATGATGAACAGGTTAAAGCTGTTTTAGCTTTCATCAATTCTCTGGATGAGTTAGAGAAGTCTCTCCGGCTTTGACCGCCCGGCGGCGGCACTTAAATTCCTGCCGTGATAGGCTCCGTAAAATCAGCACCACTCAGCCTGGCAAAGTATTCCCAGATCTTCCAAACGGCAATCACTTTGCCGCATGGAATTTGTTTCATTGCCCTGTCATAGTCGATGAGCGGAGCAAACATGCAACATAGCTTTAAAATCTTTTTTATCCTCATTTTCCATATCTGCACCTCCTGCGGAAATTTCGTTTAAAATTGTTGATATTTTGATTATACCTTCAAGAGGACCGGACACCTTGTTTTTGGGCCGAGTCCGTAAATACCAGCAGCCAAATTTACGATGCTTACTGTTCTCCTTCAAAAACACTGGTGTTCTTTGACCATATTTCAGTTTTAGAAGTTCCGTACCAATCTGGGTTCCCCCACGTTTGCCTTTGTTCGAAGTCGGTAACATTGGATCAAAGCTCTTAGAAACTCCAACAACATTATAAAACATATCCGCAAATTCTGGCTTTCCGGTATCTTGCCGAATGAACTGCAGTGGGCCATCCATAAAATAGCTAAAACCAGAATATGTCCGATCTTCGTTTACCAAATCAAGAGAACGAATTTTCTTCGACTCATCGGTTCAAATGGTTTTCCCATTTCTTTCATTTCATCGTCAACATATTCTCGCTTGAATTCAGTTGTTTTGTTTTCTACGAACACAAAATATC
>CANDKL010000242.1 GCA_947385255.1 uncultured Roseburia sp.
CATGACCATCAGATTAAAATCGCCGCATGGCTGATTCTTTCTCTGCACTGGTTCCAGCCGTTTCTGTGGATCAGCTTTTACTTTCTGGATAAGGACATGGAATTGTCCTGTGACGAACAGGTATTGAAAAATCTCGGCACACAGGTCCGGACTGATTACAGCTTTCTGCTGTTAAAGGTTGCGGCACAGGATAATTTCCCGGCCGTTCCGATTTCCTTTTGCAGCGGCAGCTCAAAAGCCCGTATCAAACACATTCTGCGCTACCGCCCGCAGAAAGCCTTACCCTCTGTTTTAACGGTTCTTCTCATCAGCGCCACGTTATATGGCTGTATGGGCAGTCCGAAGGAACAGCCGCCCGCTGCAGATACCGAAGCTCCCTTGACAGAGGCTGCTTCCAGCGAGCTACCGTCGGACGCTTCCAATACACCCGAAAGCGAAGAGCTTACTTTTGTAAAGGAATTCCTCTCTGCTCTCGCAGAAGCATCGACGAACATTATTGCAGACGACCTTTATGAAATGCTTGCTCCAAATCTGCAGGCAGAAATCAACTCCTACCACAGCCCTGTAGACATCCGGCGCCTGGACACCAAGGAACATTATTCCGTAAGCTACGCCTATGGACCCTTTCTTTGCGGAGAACCGCTGATTACTGCGGAATCTGACAATACGTTTCGATATCAGATGACGCCTGTTGATTCCAAACCGGAATCCTACCGCTGGGGAAAGGAAGACTATGGTTGGGAAGGCAGTATTCAGGTAGAACGAAACGCGGACGGCCAGCTAAAGGCGGCACAATGGGAAAATCATTTTTTCGAAAAAATTACCTCCCGCGCCAAATGCCTGGAATACTATCCCGATTCTCATCTAAAGCTTACTGCCGAATCCATCCCTTCCCTGGAGGACTGGAAGCAAATGTATCCCTCTGACCGCGCGGAAAACACATATTACGATATGTTCGGAGATCCGTCTGTCTATCTGGAAAGCTGTCTGCACTTAACCGGCGGCGAGGTGACGGACGTCCAAACCGACGACGCCACACAGGACAAACAGATTACCTACACATGGAATGATGGTTCTGTCATATTGTATATGCAGTACCGCGGGCAGGACAATATCTGGGTTCCGTTTAAAATTGTACAAGCCTGAAAACAAAAGCGTTTTCTGCGTTTTTAGACAAACAGCAAAAGGAAACCGCTTACTCTTTATCTCAATAAGAATAAGCGGTTTCCCATTCACCTGATTTTTTGTAACGGTTCAGACAAGCCCTGTTACACGCTTTGCGATATACACAAATCGCCTGTTTGGCGCTTTGGCTCTATAGAAATTCCACCTTACCGCTGTCAATATGATACATCGCTCCGCATACCTTTACATCGCCATCCTGATCATTCAGGCTGTCTTTGATCCTTGACACGCTTCTGCCTACATTCAGGCAGCACGCCTTAAGCTCATCCGTTTCGTCTCCGATTGCCGCCCGGATTTCATCCGTAATAAACTTCACATACCCCGAAGGATCGCTTCCCATTGCCGCGCCAACCGCTCCGCAATGGCTGTGCCCCAGCACAACAACCAGCTTCGAGCCCAGATGATCCACTGCGTACTCTACGCTTCCCAGCTGATGATTGTCAATGACATTCCCGGCTACCCGAATCACAAACAGCTCTCCGATTCCCGCCGAAAAAATACTCTCCGGGATGACTCTGGAATCCGAACAGGTAATTACAACGGCATAAGGGCTCTGTCCCTCTTCACAGGTTTTCTTTCGAATCAGAGATGAAATATCGCCCGGATTTGACGCCGCATCCAGATAACGAGCATTTCCTTTCTTTAATTTTTCCAAAGCCTCTGCTGCCGATAGATTTGCATGACTCATACTCTCCAATATCCTCCTTTTTCTTTATTTACAGAAAAGTATAGCATAAACAGCTGTGCTTGTCATCTATCCTTTACCCCGTTTCTTTTAATAATTGCGCGAGCAGCTGCTCCCTGTTTTCCAGAAACATTTTCATCACCTGATAGCTGTCTGTTTCTTCATAAGCACAGCCATGCACCTTCCCGCCGTCAAAGCTCAAAATAGAGGCTCCCGGCAGCCCCAGCAATATCGGCGAATGCGTCACAATAAAAAACTGTGCTCCCTGTCTAGCGCATGTGTAAATTTCAAGCAGCAGCGTAAGCTGTCTCTGCGGCGAAAGCGCCGCCTCGGGCTCATCCAGAAAATACAGTCCCTCGGGCTTAAGGTATTTCTGTGCGATAGCAAGAAAGCTCTCTCCATGCGACCTTTCATGCAGCCGTTCAGAAGGATGCCTGGCATCTGTATACTCCTCCTCTTTTGTCGCCACATTGTAAAAGCTCTCCGCACGCAAAAAATATCCCCACGCAGCCGTTCGGTACCCCCGTACCAGACGCAGGGCAAGATACAGCCCGGAATGCGAATCATACGTCGAAAAGTGATAATTCCTCGTTCCGCCCTCCGGATTAAAGCCTGCCGCAACTGCAAGCGCCTCTAACATCGTAGACTTCCCACTGCCGTTCTCTCCGACAAAAAAGGTCACCGGAGCAGGAAATTCCAGCCGCTCCAGATTTTTGAGAGCATCGATCTCTCTTAAATAGCTGTTTTTTTCTATTTTGCCCCAGTCTATGATTATGCTTTGAATAAACTGCCTGTTTATATCTGCCATCTCCAATCTGTCATTTGCAAATAACACTTGTTTCTTTCCTTCGAATGTGCTATATTATATCCATAAAGGGGAAACCAGAGAAACGGCTTACCCCAACAATTGTTAGCTTAGCCTTTTACAAGGCCAGCCGTCATTATGGCAGTAATGGCGGCTATTTTCTTCCCTTGAGTAAGCCGCAAACGGTGTTAAATCACCAGCATCGCATCCCCAAAGCTAAAAAACCGATACCTTTCCCGCACGGCCTCGTCATAAGCCGCCAGCACCCGCTCCCTGCCTGCAAGCGCCGACACCAGCATCACAAGCGTCGATTCGGGCAGATGGAAATTCGTAATCAGGCCGTCAATTACCCGAAACCGGTATCCCGGATAAATAAAAATATCCGTCCACCCGCTCCCTGCCTTTAAATATCCGCGTTCATCCGCCGCGGACTCGATGGTTCTGGTACTCGTGGTGCCGACTGCAATCACCCGCCTGCCGTCTGCCTTTGCGGCATTGATCCGCTCCGCCGCCTCTTCCCCAATCTGGAAAAACTCGGAATGCATATGGTGCTTTAACACATCCGTTTCCTTCACCGGCCGAAACGTCCCCAGCCCGACATGCAGCGTCACCTCTGCAATTTCCACGCCCATTTCCCGTATGCTCTGCAGCAGCTCCGGCGTAAAATGCAGTCCTGCCGTAGGCGCCGCCGCAGAGCCGTCGTACTTTGCATAGACGGTCTGGTAGCGGTTTTTGTCCTTCAGCGGATGCGTAATATACGGCGGCAGCGGCATCTGTCCCAGCCGATCCAGAATTTCCTCAAAAATCCCCTCATACGAAAAACGAATCAGGCGGTTGCCCTCCTCTACAACATCCATAATCTCACCTGTTAAAAGCCCGTCTCCAAACGAAATCCTTGTCCCGATTCTCGCCTTTTTTCCCGGCTTTACCAGAGTCTCCCAGATATCATGCTCCCTGCGCTTTAAAAGCAGCAGCTCAATCTGGGCATCCGTCCCCTCCTTTTTTCCGTATAAACGCGCTGGAATCACCTTCGTGTTATTGATCACCAGACAATCTCCGGCCCTTAAATATTCCGTAATATCCGAAAAGACCCGATGCTCCACCCGCCCCGTAATCCTGTCCAGCACCATCAGCCTTGAGCCGGAACGGTTTTCCAGCGGATCCTGCGCAATAAGCTCCTTTGGCAGTTCATAATAAAAATCCTTTACATCCACTTTCCTTCTCTCCTATCACCGGAAAACGTGCCCGAAAATCCACGCTCCGAAATTTTCAAACACGTCCCTTCTTTTAATTCCATTTAATTTTATAAAATCCGGACGACGTCGCGTTCGCCCGCTCAATTTTGATATAATACTTCCCGGTGTTCATTCCCATTTTCTTCTTATTTAAATCGTTCTTTAAATAAAGCGTTCGCTTCTGACCGGATGTATAATACATATTCCAGGAGGCCATCAGCTTTGTACCCCAATATACGGAAATCTTGAAGCTGCCGTTCGTCTTTGCACTGTAGTTCAGACGGATCCTCTGCTTCTTTGACAGGCTGAACTGATACCAGTCCGCAGCGGAAACCCCGGCTGCAATCAATCCTGTCTTTGCCTTATTTTTTTTCAAGGCCGCAGCCTTCGCTCTTGAGCTGCCGGAGGTATCCTTGACCTTTGTAAATTTCCGGCCAAGCTCTGCGGCATTCTCGGCCCGTACCCGGATATAATATTCCTTTCCCTTCTGCATACCGAATGCAAACTCATGCCAAAAGCTCTTATCCGTATGCGCTGTGTTGTAAAAAATCGAGCTTGAGGAAAGCAGCTTCGTCTTCGTTCCGTCGTAAAGTGCAAGGTATCCCTTTGCGGGTTCCTCTGATGCATCCGGCTTCGAAATCTTTACTGTCAGATATCCGTCCGCAGCAGGCTTGTACTTCAGCCATGTATATTTTTCCGATTCCAGATAGCTTCTCTTAGCGGTAATTTCCACCGTCTTATTCTCATTAAAATCATATTCCCAGTCCTTGCTCTTATCTGCCGCAAAAATCTGCTGCGGAATCCCACACAAAAGGGCAAATACTGCTAATATCATCCAGGCCTTCCATTGTTTGCGCATGCCAATCCCTCCATGTAACGTTCTTCTGTATCCAGTATAGCATATTTCCTTCACAGAGGTCTTAATTTTTTATTAAATCCCTACTGCCATTTTAAGGTATAAAAACCAGATGATGTACTGTCTGCACGTTCCACCTTCACATAGTAGGTTCCGGGCTGCACCCGCTCAATG
>CANDKL010000243.1 GCA_947385255.1 uncultured Roseburia sp.
GAGATATGAGGCTGTGACTGGAGTTCAGACGTGTGCTCTTCCGATCTATGCCGTATGTTATCCGCCAGAACAATCCGCGCACCGGCACTACGACCTTTCAGGATGAAATCTACGGCGATATTACAGTCGATAACGCAGAGCTGGACGACATGATTCTGATCAAGTCCGACGGCTATCCGACCTACAATTTTGCCAATGTGGTAGACGATCATCTGATGGGGATTACGCATGTTGTGCGGGGGAATGAATATCTGTCCTCCTCTCCGAAATACAACCGTCTTTACGAAGCCTTTGGCTGGGAGGTGCCGGTCTATGTGCACTGTCCGCTAATTACCAACGAGGAGCACCAGAAGCTCAGTAAGCGCAGCGGCCATTCCTCTTATGAGGATTTGATGGAGCAGGGATTTTTGTCCGAGGCAGTGATCAATTTCGTAGCGCTTTTAGGCTGGAGCCCGTCGGAGAACCGGGAGCTTTTCAGTCTAAAGGAGCTGGTAGAAGCCTTTGACTACCGCCATATGAGCAAATCTCCGGCTGTATTTGATATCACCAAGTTGAAATGGATGAACGGAGAATATATCAAGGCAATGGATGTTGACGCGTTTTATGAGCTGGCGGAGCCTTATATCCGAAGGACGGTGACAAAGGATTATGATTTGAAAAAAATTGCGGGGCTTGTACAGACCAGGATTGAAATTTTCCCGGATATTGCGGGGCATATTGATTTCTTCGAAGAGCTGCCCGAGTACGATACCGCCCTCTACGCCCACAAGAAAATGAAAACCAATGAACAGACCTCCCTTGCAGTCCTTAAGGAAATTCTTCCGGTTTTAGAGGCGCATAAGGATTACAGCAACGATGCGCTTTATGCGGCGCTGTCCGCGTTTGTAAAGGAGCACGGCTATAAAAACGGCTATGTGCTCTGGCCCATCCGTACGGCAGTATCCGGCAGGCAGACGACGCCGGGCGGCGCAACCGAGATTATGGAGATTCTGGGCAAAGAGGAATCGCTGGCCAGAATCCGCAGGGGAATTGAAAAACTATCATCAATCTAAGGAATTTCTATGAAACAGAATCTAAATGACGCCCAGATGCAGGCAGTCCTGCATCTGGACGGACCAATGCTGGTGCTTGCCGGGCCGGGATCCGGCAAGACACTCGTCATTACCCGAAGAATTGAGCATTTAATCAAAAGCGCGGGCGTGGATTCCTCGCATATACTGGTCATTACATTTACCAAGGCGGCGGCAAATGAGATGAAGGAGCGTTTTTTAAAACGGATGCCCATAGAGGGAAAGCGTGTGGCATTCGGTACGTTCCATGCGGTTTTTTTCCAGATATTAAAGCACGCATACCATTATACAGCGGCGAATATCATCCGGGAGGAGGAGCGGACGCAGCTTATGCGGGAGCTGATTCGGTCCATGCGCCTGGATTATGAGGATGAAAATGAGCTGGTGCAGGGACTGCTGTCGGAAATCGGTTTTTTAAAAAACAGCCGGATTGATCTGGAGCACTATTATCCGGCCAGCTGCTCGAAGGAGGTTTTTGCGGCGGCCGCCCGCGGGTATGCGCAGCTTTTGAACCGGCAGAGAAAGATCGATTTTGACGATATGCTCGTTTATACCTATGAGCTGTTTTTGGAGCGGAAGGATATTCTGGCGGCCTGGCAGGACAGGTACCGGTATATTCTGATTGACGAATTTCAGGATATTAACCGGCTGCAATACGATACGGTGCGTATGCTTGCTGAGCCCGGACAGAACCTGTTTGCCGTGGGTGACGACGATCAGTCCATTTACCGGTTCCGCGGGGCAAAGCCGGAAATTATGCTGCATATGCCGAAGGATTATAAAAATGTCCAAATTGTAAATTTATCCTATAATTATCGGTGCCCGCAGGATGTTGTGCAGCTGGCGGACAAGATCATAAGGCACAACAGGGAGCGTTTTCCCAAGGAGCTTTTGGCTGCAAAGGAACATACGGGTTCGGTTACGGCGGAGATTTTCGCACGGCAGCGGGAGGCAAACCAAAGGGTGATAGAACGCATCCGGGATAAGGAAGCGCCGCTTTGTGAAACGGCGGTTTTGTTCCGCACGAATACGCAGGCGCGGGTTTTGATGGAGCAGCTGATGGAGTACAACATTCCGTTTGTCGCGAGGGATCGTGTGCCGAACCTCTATGAGCACTGGATTGCAAAGGATTTGTACGCATACATCCGGATTGCGCAGGGAAGCCGCAGCAGGCAGGATTTTCTGAAAATTATGAACCGGCCGAAGCGTTATTTAAGCCGGGAGAGCCTGGATCGGGACAGCGTGTCGTTTGAGGCCTGGCAGGCCTTTTATGCAGGACAGCCGTGGATGGAGGAGCGTATCGAACGGCTCCATGAGGATATCCTTGCCATCAAAAAAATGCGGCCGTTTGCGGCCGTCAACTACATCCGGAAGGCCATAGGCTACGACGGCTTTCTGACGGAATATGCCGCATATCGAAAAATGGAATCGGAGGGGCTGTTTGAGGTGCTGGAGGCGCTGCAGGAGAGCAGCAGGGAGTTTGCATCCTTTGAAGCGTGGTTTGCGCATAGGAAGGAATATCAGGAAAAGCTTTCGGAGCAGTACAAAGCGCGGCAGGAGCAGAGGGAAGCGGTGACGCTGGCAACATTTCACAGTGCAAAGGGACTGGAGTTCGACGTGGTACATATCATAGATGTAAACGAGGGAATAACGCCCTATAAAAAGGCGGTGCTGCTGCCGGATATGGAGGAGGAGCGCAGGATGTTCTACGTTGCGGTTACGCGTGCAAAGAAAAGGCTGCATCTTTATATTCCGAGAAAAATCAACAATCACGATATGGAGACGTCGCGGTTTTTGAAGGAGGCGGGTGTTCGTACCATCAATGGCTGAGAGAAAAAAGGGATGCCAAAAGCATCCCCAAAACCCCTTTCTAATCCTCTTCGTATTCCGCTTCATCTAACAGCTCGTCAAACCGCTCCTCCACAGCCTCAAATTCCTCATCGCTCTGGATATTTTCCAGAGACGGATTGCCGTCTGCATCTTCAAAATAGCGGAAGATATACACAGTGCCTTCTTCATTTTCCTCACCGTTTTCATCCAAAGGCAGCAATACGATATAATCCTGCTCGTCCACTTCAAAAATCGTTATAATTTCACATTCTGCCTGCGTGCCGTCGTCCATATCCAGGGTGACAAACAGTTCCTCGTCGTCCGGCAGGATGTTGTGATTCGCATTATCCATAGAAATCTCCTTTCAAATATAAGTATATATGCATTCCTGACCTGTGAATCGTAACATATCCCAGACAATAATTCAATAACTGAAGAAAAAATATATACAAATCAGCAAAATTAATGCTATAATAAAAAAGTACTTGCGAAGCTGAAGATGAAAAGGTGAAAAACATGAGATTAGACGTAAAAAAAGGAGAGTTCTTAAGGCCAGGAGTTACAAAGGGAAAGACATGGGCAGAATTTGGCATTGAGTGCCGCAAAAACAGCGAATGTAAAATTCTGCTGTATAAAAGAGACTGTACGGATCCGCCGCTTGAAATACCCGTATCGGGCGAGTTTTCTAAGGGAAATCTCCGTTCTATGCGCGTCGACAGGCTGGATCTGGCAGAATATGATTACAATTTTTGGATTGACGGAACAGAAACCTTAGACCCTCGCGCCAGACGGATTGCAGGCAGAGAAAAATGGGCGGATCCGGAACGGAAAACGGGGCTTCGCAGCCGGTATGAGGCTGCCTCCTTTTCCTGGAGGAGCGAGCCGTTGGTCGAGATTTTGAGGAAGGATATGGTGATTTATAAGCTGCACGTCAGAGGCTTTACGATGGGGCTTCCCGAGTCGGTTCCCGACAGAGGTACGTTTTTGGCGCTTGAGAAAAAGCTTTCTTATCTGAAGTCGCTTGGGATTACCTCCATTGAGCTGATGCCGGTGTACGAGTTTGAGGAGCTGATCCCGGTCGAATCGAAAGAAAAGGAGCCGGAAGCATATCCCGAATGGAAGGCGGCAAGGAAAAGAAAACGAAAGAAAGAAGAGGAAGCGCCACGGTACAGGATTAATTACTGGGGCTATGGCAAAGGGATGTATTTTGCTCCGAAGGCGTCCTATGCGGCAGGAGAGTCTGCAGACGCGGAGCTGAAATCCTGTATCCTGCAGATGCACAAAAAGGGAATGGAGTGTATTCTGGAAATGGACTTTGCGGACGACGTGCCGGCGCTTCGGATCCTGGAGGTGCTTCGGTTCTGGGTCAGGGAATACCATGTAGACGGATTTCATCTGCAGGGCGGACGGATTCCGATGCAGCTTCTGATGCAGGACCCGTATTTGGGGAGGACAAAGCTGTTTTACCGTGGGATTACGGAGGAAATGATTGCGGAGGAGGAGAAAGAATTTCCTCGGATTTTTGTAGATACGGATGAATTTCTATATCCCTGCCGGAGGCTGGCAGGGGGGCAGGACGGCAACGTCTGGGAGCTTGTGAACCAGATGAAAAAGCAGAATGAAAGGCTTGGCCACATCAATTATATCGCGGACAACAACGGCTTTACGCTGGCGGATTTGTTTGCTTACGAGCGGAAGCACAACGAGGCCAACGGACAGGGAAATGCGGACGGGCCGGTGTGGAGCTTCAGCACGAACTGCGGCGTGGAGGGGGAGTCTACAAGCCGCAATATCCAGCGGATCCGTATGCGCCGGATGAAACATGCCGCGGCCATGCTGTTTTTGTCCCAGGGAGTGCCGATGCTTATGGCAGGAGATGAAGACTGTAATTCCCAACAGGGCAACAACAACGTATACTGTCAGGATAATTCTACTGGCTGGAAGGACTGGAAAAACGGCAGAGTTTCGAAGGAGTTTTTGAGCTTCATCCGTCAGATGATACAATTTCGAAAAGAACATGCCATC
>CANDKL010000244.1 GCA_947385255.1 uncultured Roseburia sp.
GCTTCCGCTCCCTTGTAACGGACGGATCTAACTGGCGCAGCGTTCCTGCCGCGCAGTTTCTGGGGTTGGCAAAGGTCTTTTTGCCGGATAGCTCCTGCATTTCGTTTACCAGTTCAAAGTCTGCGTTTTTCATATAGACCTCGCCGCGGATTTCAAGGTATTCCGGCGTGTCCTTGAGCTTCCTTTTCACATCTGAAATCACCTTGGCATTTTCCGTGACGTCCTCGCCGAAGTTGATGCCGTCGCCGCGGGTTTCCGCCAGCTTTAGGATCCCGTTTTCATAGCGCAGCGACATCGAAAGCCCGTCAATTTTGTATTCCACCACAAATTCCGGATCGTCTAACTGCTCCTTCATTTCTGCCACAAATTCCAGTACCTCTTCTTTGGAAAAAACATCCTGCAGGCTTAACATCGGCACATTGTGACGGACCAGGACGCCCGCCTGCCGTTTCGCCGTTCCGCCTACCCTTTGGGTTGGAGATTCCTCTGCCGCATATTCCGGATGCTCTTTCTCTAACTGCTTTAGCTCACGCATCAGCATGTCAAAATCATAATCGGAAATTTCCGGACTATCCTCATTGTAATACAGGTTGCTGTGGTACTCAATCTGCTCTCTTAACTGTTCAATCCTTGCTTTTACGTCCATACTCCCGCTCCTTTTGGGCTTCCGTCACCGGAGTGTTCGTGGAATGGGCAATCAGCTTTAAAAGCTTTTGGTATTCTGCCTCTGTTACATCCCGATATGCCCCCGGCGCCAAATCTCCCAATAAAATATTCATAATCCGAATTCGCTTTAATTCTTCCACACGATAATCGAAATATTCACACATTCTACGGATCTGGCGATTGTATCCCTGTGTCAGAATAATTTTAAATTTCCGTTTACCAAGTTGTTCCACAGGACATTTCCTGGTAGTAACGCCAAGCTCCACAAGCGGCACGCCGCCGGATAAGCCGCGCAGGAAGGGATCCGTCAGAGGCTTATTTACCGTTACAAGGTACTCCCGTTCATGCCTGTTGCCAGAGCGCAGCATTTTATTGACAATCTCTCCCTGATTGGTCATCAAAATCAATCCGGACGAATCCTTATCCAGTCTTCCCATCGGATAGATGCGCGTCGGATAGTGAACAAAATCCACAATATTATCCTTTTCCCGCTTTTCCGCCGTACAGACAATCCCGACCGGCTTATGAACCGCAATCAGCACACGTTTCTGCTCCTTCTGTACGGGCTTTCCCATAAAGTAAACGGCCTGTCCGGGCAAAACACGGCTTCCCGGCTCGGCTCTTTTCCCGTCTATAAGCACATTTCCCGCTTCTGTCTGCCGGTCTGCCTCGCGTCTGGAACAGACGCCCGCTTCACTTAAAAATTTATTGATCCGTATTCCCTCCGGCATTCTTTCCTCCTTTTTCAATACAACCCAAAATACGGAGACCCGCTGCCATGAAAAACACTCTGGCGGTCCGGGCCTCCGTAAAAAATCAGGTAACCGTCCTCTTTCTGTTACCGAAGTAATTCTGTTTTGATAAAGCCTGTCGTATCTCCGTAATTCACCTTCGTCCAGCCCTCTGCATAGCTTAAGATCACCGTAACCTGCTCTCCTGCAAATGCAGTCGCTACCTTGTCCGATTCCTCGCTCATGGACTTGCGGACATTGACCGTTTCGCTGAGCGTTATGACTGCGCCCTCGGCATAGTACTTCGGAGCGGAGGTATCCTCAGAGGGAGCCGGCTCCTGGGGAACTGCCGATGCATCGGTGGATACGAACTCGGATTTTACGTAGCCCTGTGTTCCGTTGTTATAATCGATCTTGCTCCAGCCGTCCTTCTCCTCCAGGCGTGTCGTCTGGGAACCGATTTCCAGCTTGCCCAAGATCTCTGCCGTTTCGCTTGGCTCTGCGCGGACATTTACGTTATCAATGGCATAAATTGTCACGGCTGACGCCAGCTCTGCAGCCTGCTGCTCCTCCTGTGCCTTCCTTGCAGCTTCTTCCTCTGCCGCTTTCTTCGCCGCCTCTTCTGCGGCAGCCTGTTCCTCCTCTGCTTTCTTTGCCGCCGCTACCTGATCGTACTTCCATACGGTAATAGCATCCGGCATCGTCTGCTCTACCATGGTATTTAAGCTCTCATCTGATGCAAGCGCAGCTTCATATCTGCCCTGTACGTCTGTCTGTAATGCAACGACATCAGCCTGCTTATTATAGGTATTTAAAAATTCGGCTACTGCCTCGTCTACGGGAACCTCCTTCATTCTGGCATTGAACTGCCCGTATACATTGTCAATGTATAATTTGCCTTTCTCATTTGTCCTGACATAAAAGGTCTCCAGGCCAGGCGCCGTCGTCTCGATATCCTTAAACTTTAGATCCACGTAGGCGGATACAATATAGGAGCCCTCTTCCATGCCTTTTTTCGTATAACAGGATATATTCTGATAGCCTTCGATAAACTGGCTGAATACCTCGATATAGCTCTTCTCCGATTCTGTAATGGGGTCTGCAAGCTTAGCGAGCTTTTTGGTATTTCCTTTTGCATAAGCCTTGTAATATTTGGTGATCAGCTCATTGACCTCCGGATGTGTATTTTCCTCAAATGCCTCTTCCGCAATCACCTCTGTCTCCGGCGCGACGGCTTCCGTTACCTCGGTCTGCACGATTTCGTCGTTCGCATTGCCGGTATCCGCGCCTCCCAGTCCCTTCACGAGCACAATTACCAGTACAATAAACAATCCGGCCACTGCAATAAAACGCACATTCCTTTTACAGAATTCAATTGCCTTTCCGAAACCGCCCTCTGTTGTGTTTGTATCTTTATCATTATTATTATTTACCTGATTTGCCATGATTCTTTTCCTCCTGCTTTCTTCTCTGTTCTTCTTAATCATTTTCTCATATACATCTGTTATTTATATAAAACACATCAATTATTTACCACGATAAATTGAAACAACGTACAGTTTTTAGAATAACAAACAGCAATTCAAAAGTCAACCGCTTATGGACAAATTAAAAGAATTTAATAATTTGTTGACATTTTCATCCAAATGTATTATGATATTTATGTTGTGCAACCGTAGTCTAACGGATAGAACACAGGACTCCGACTCCTGCAATGTGGGTTCGATTCCCGCCGGTTGCATGTTTGGAAGGTTATGGGGCTGATTGGCGTTCTATAGCCTTCTTTTTATGCAGACACCCTAACACTGCATACCAATAAATCAGAGACAGGAGATGCTATTATGAGTTTTACCTATTTAAAACAGCTTCCGAAGCCATCGGAAATCAAACAGCAATATCCGCTTCCCGAAAAGCTTGCCGCAGTAAAGGCCGAACGCGACAAAACGATTGCCGATGTCATTACCGGAAAGGACGACCGTTTCCTGGTCATTATCGGCCCATGCTCCGCGGACAATGAGGATGCTGTCTGCGACTATGTCAGCCGGCTGGCTCCCGTTGCGGAACGGGTAAAGGACCGTCTGATCCTGATTCCGCGTATCTACACCAATAAACCCCGCACTACAGGCGAGGGCTACAAGGGAATTGCCTCCCAGCCCGATCCGGAAAAAAAGCCGGACATGCTTGCCGGACTGATTGCCATGCGCGACATGCACATCCGTGCCATTGCAGAGAGCAATCTGACCTGTGCCGACGAAATGCTCTATCCGGAAAACTGGGGCTATGTAGAGGATCTGCTTTCTTATGTCGCCATCGGCGCACGTTCCGTAGAGGATCAGCAGCACCGGCTGACCGTCAGCGGCTTTGACGTAGCCTCCGGTATGAAAAATCCGACCAGCGGCGACTTTACGGTAATGCTCAATTCCGTATATGCCGCACAGCATCCGCATCACTTCGTGTTCCGCGGATACGAGGTCGAAACCACCGGTAATCCGCTGACCCATGTCGTACTGCGCGGGGCCGTTTCCAAACACGGCAACTGTGTGCAGAATTACCACTATGAGGACATTATGCGCCTGATTGAAAAATACAACAAAATGGATCTTGTCAATCCGGCTGCTATCATCGACGCCAACCACTCCAACTCCAACAAACAGTACGAAGAGCAAATCCGTATTGTAAAAGAGGTCATGCACAACCGCAAAATTTCTTCGGACATCCACCGCATGATTAAGGGCGTGATGATTGAAAGCTACATTGAGCCAGGTTCTCAGAAGGTCGGCGAGCACATTTACGGTAAATCCATTACGGATCCATGTCTTGGCTGGGAGGCTTCCGAGCGCCTGATCTACGACATCGCAGAAATGAACGCCTAATCATCCAAAACGGAATAAAAAAAGAACTGGCATCGTAACGATGATCCAGTTCTTTTTTATGCTATCATGCGGACAATTTTCTGCAGAAAAAACGGATTTACGTAGCTTTCCATAAACAGCCCCAAAAGAAACAGAATTCCTCCCAGAAGCACCGACACCGCAAGCTTTAAATGCCTCCTCTTGTTCGGTCCCGCAGATATGCCGTCTCTTGCCTGCTTTTTATAGTACTGCAGCTCGTAATGCCAGAGCAAAAGCACCGGCGCATAAAACAGCCATTGCGGCAGGAAAAAACCTGCAATCAGAAGGATTCCCTTTATTCCGCAGCCGATTATGGCAATGACCGAAAGAAAGCCCGCCGAAAAGCCCAGATAGCAGAAATAGCCGTCTGCTATAAGCGTGCCGTAAATTCCGATGCTGAGCAGCACCATCAGCAGAAATCTCGGTACCCGTTCATAAAACAGAAATAAAAAAAGCTCCTGCTTTTGTATGCCGGCATACATATACCGGTTTATAAAATATTCGTTCATTGCCCCAAGCTCCCTGCCAAAGGCCACGCCCGATATATTGGCGCAGATAACGCCGCTTAAGAATAACAAAAAAAAGAGAAAGGTTGTCTTTTTCACTTTGCCCCCATCTGGTTTTTTATCATTCTAA
>CANDKL010000245.1 GCA_947385255.1 uncultured Roseburia sp.
ATTGCTGAATCTGGAGATACCATTAGTGGAAAAATTATAGTTAATAAGGGGAGTTTGTCAATAAAAATTCAGCAAGATGAGGAAGAACCTATCTATGAGAGCAGCGGAATTTCCGTATCTAATGAGTTTGATGTTGAAATTGATGAAAGCGGAACATATACAGTTGAAGTGACAGGAAAAGGAGCGGAAGGAAGCGTTAGCTTTTTGGTGGAGTAGTTTGGCCTTGGCGCAAAAGAGGCTGATTCGTAATCAGCACCAGTGCCGCTCCAGACAAAAGCTTTGCGAAGATGACAATTGACAGCTTTCAGCGTATGCTTTTTGCCGTAGTTATCGACTGAATCGATCACCAGCTCAGAACCGCTCCCTTCGGATCATCCCCCCATACCTACGGCAAGCATTTATTTACTCTGCAAGGCGATAATGCGTGCATGTGCGTTCAGATTTGGAAGGATGATCTTAAAAGCATTGTCAGAAGTTTCAATTTTAGGTTCCTTTCCGGTTCCTGCATAAGCCGCCATAATCTTTAACATTCCTGTTCCATAGGCTTCAATCAGTTCCAGACGGTAGAATACATTCGCCAGCTTTACATTCCGGCATACGGAAATCCCCATCATGACGTCTTTTAAGGTTACTCCGCTTACAAGCCCCCCAATCGAAGTGAATTCAATCCGATCCGTATAAAGGCTGATGAATGTGCTGGCACGAAAAGAATATTCGCGGTGTACAATCAGATTCAAAAGCGCCTCCCTGACAGCGGTTTCCGGATAGTCCCTTTGGTCGATCCGACGTAATTTTTGAAAAGTAGAATGGGTTTGGTTCCGAAAGTCAATGTAATCATATACTTCACCCATCTGCCGGAACAGGGAACCGGAAAACTCTTTCCGATCTTTAAATTCATTTTGGGTAGTTCCCTGAAAGACGGCTGCTTTTATCGTATGCACACACTGGTCAGACAGCAATAACCCTAAATTCGTATAAACACCGTCATGGGTCATAATGCCTAAGGTTTTCATCTGCGCCTCTCCAAACCGGATATTTCTTTCGGAAAATTCCTGTTCCGCTGCCTCAAAGGTTAAGTCTTGTTCCAAAGACCGCATTTCTTCAAAATAGTCTCCGTCTGTTTCCTTAATCATGCGCCGGATGGCTGTGTTGGTAGCCGGGACAGCAGAATACCCAATATACAATTTCCCGCCTTTGCAATTTGCAAACGCAATAATCTCTTTCTTGATGTCATCCACTACAACAGACTTCAATTCCACGGTTTCGCTTTCTTGATAAATCGTTGGATCGCCTCCTAAAAAGATTCTACTCATATTCTATCCATTCTAACCATGCTCGTCAATAGATGATTAGAAAATTCCAGTTGTGATCAGGAGCTTTGCAACAGGAACAAAATCATGCGCCCCAAATGCCAAAAAATATATCTTGCTGACCGTCTTGAAATTTGATATGATAAAAAATATGCGAAAAATTTTAACAAAAGCAGACAGGGAGCAGCAATGAGGAACAGCACAAACGATCTAAGTAACCGTATCAGTAAAAAATACAAAAGCATGAGCAAGGGGCAAAAGCTCCTGGCAGCTTACATTACCGAAAATTATGACAAGGCCGTTTTCTTAACCGCGGCAAAGCTTGGAACCGTCGTAGGCGTCAGCGAGTCAACGGTAGTCCGTTTTGCTGCCAATCTGGGCTATAAGGGCTATCCTGAATTTCAGAAGGCGTTAGAGGAGCTGGTGCGCAACCGGCTGAATTCCATTCAGCGGATGGAGGTCACCTACGGGCGGATCAGCCAGCCGAAGATTCTGGAAACGGTGCTGCAGTCGGATGCGGAGAATTTAAAGGGGACGCTGGAGCATATTGACCAGGGGGCGTTTGAGCTGGCGGTGGACATGATATTAAAAGCCAGGACAATTTATGTGGTCGGCATCCGAAGCTGCGCCTCCCTGGCCAGCTTTCTGGCGTATTACCTGAATCTGATGTTTGAGCGGGTGCATTTGCTGCATACCAACAGCTCCAGTGAAATGTTTGAGCAGATGGTACGGATTGGGAGCCAGGATGTGATTATCGGCATCAGCTTTCCCAGATATTCCATGCAGGCGCTAAAGGCAGTAGAGTTTGCCAATAACCGAAATGCGAAGGTGATTACGCTGACGGACAGCGATCATTCGCCGATGAATCTGTATTCCTCCTGCCAGCTGATTGCGGGAAGCGATATGGCGTCGATTGTGGATTCCCTGGTCGCGCCGCTCAGCGTCATCAATGCCCTGATTGTGGCGCTTTGCATGAAAAAGCAGGAAGAGGTGGCAGGAACCCTGGAAATGCTCGAGAAAATCTGGGACGAGTATCAGGTATATGAAAACAGTGAATATCATTAAGCGGAGAGAACCTATGAAAAAAGTAATTGTAGTCGGCGGCGGCCCGGCCGGGATGTTTGCGGCGCTTGCGGCGGCAGAAGCGGGAAATGCCGTTACCCTGATTGAAAAAAACGAAAAGCTCGGCAAGAAGCTTTTTATCACAGGCAAGGGCAGGTGCAACATAACCAATGCCGGGGATATGGACGATTTGTTTGACCATGTGGTTACGAACCGGAGGTTTTTGTACAGCGCGTTTTATGCGTGCGATAACCTTCGGGTGATTGATTTTTTTGAACGGCATGGCGTAAAGACCAAAACGGAGCGCGGCAACCGAGTATTTCCGGAGTCGGATCACTCGTCGGACGTGATTGCGGCGTTAAAGCGTGCGCTAAACGAAGCCGGCGTGAAGATCCGCCTGCTGACCAGGGCAGAGAGCATTCTGTCCGAGATGGGCTTTTGTACGGGGATCCGTTTGGAGGGCGGGGAGCGTATGTATGCGGACGCGGTGATTCTGGCCTCCGGCGGCGTTTCTTATCCGAAGACAGGCGCAACCGGAGACGGCTATCTGTTTGCAAGGCAGGCCGGGCATACGATAAAGGATCCGGAGCCGTCTTTGGTGCCGTTTACGGTAAAGGAGGGCTATGTAACCGCCATGCAGGGCCTTTCTTTGAAAAATGTCCGGGTTACGGTAACGGATGGAAAAAAAACGCTGTTTGAGGATTTTGGGGAAATGCTGTTTACCCATTTCGGCGTCAGCGGGCCGCTTTGCTTAAGTGCAAGCAGCAGGGTAGGAGGGCTTTTGAAAAAGCAGCCGCTTTTCATGTGGATTGATTTGAAGCCTGCGTTGACGAAGGAGCAGCTGGACCGCCGCCTGCTGCGGGATTTTGAGGCCAACATCAATAAGCAGCTGAAAAATGCGGTGCAGGGATTGCTTCCGCAGAAGCTGCAGCCGGTGTTTATCGATCTTTCCGGCATACCTGCCGATAAAAAGGTCAATGCGATCACAAGGGAGGAGCGGGCCGGACTGCTGGCGCTGTTAAAGGCGTTTCCGCTGACCTTAACCGGACTCCGCGGCTTTGACGAGGCAATTATTACAAGAGGCGGCGTTTCCGTAAAGGAAGTCAATCCGTCTACAATGGAATCAAAGCTTTTGTCCGGGCTGTATTTTGCCGGAGAGGTGTTAGATCTGGACGCGACGACAGGCGGGTATAATCTGCAGATTGCCTGGTCTACGGGCTGGCTGGCCGGAAGCAGCGTTTAAAATAATAAGACTTTTAGCAGCGAAAAAAAGAAATGAGGAAAAAAGAATGAATATTGCTATTGACGGCCCGGCAGGGGCAGGAAAAAGCACGATTGCCAAAAAGCTGGCAAAGGAGCTGGGATATATTTATGTAGATACCGGAGCGATGTACCGGGCGATGGCGCTGTATTTTCTGGAGCAGGGCATTGCGCCGGAGGAGGAAGCGGCAATCGCCGCTGCCGCAGAACGGGCGGAGGTTTCCATTTGCTACCAGGACGGACAGCAGCAGGTGTTATTAAACGGAGAAAATGTCAATGGAAGGATCCGCAGGGAGGAGGTCGGGAACATGGCCTCTGCCACCAGTATTTATCCGGCGGTACGTACCAAGCTGGTCGCACTGCAGCAAAAGCTTGCAAAATCGGCAGATGTCATTATGGATGGCCGGGATATCGGCACCTGTGTACTGCCGGACGCCGAGGTGAAGATCTATCTGACCGCAAGTGCGTATACCCGTGCAAAGCGTCGTTATGACGAGCTTAGGGAAAAGGGAGAGGAATGCGATCTTTCTGCGATTCAAAGAGATATTGAGGAGCGGGATGACAGGGATATGCACAGAGAGACGTCTCCGTTAAAGCAGGCAGAGGATGCGGTTTTGATTGATTCCTCGGAGCTTTCTATTGACGGGGCGGTTGCGGCAGTCCGGGCCGTTTGGCAGGAGAGAAGCAGGAAAGCCGCAGGAGGGGCTGCGGCGGGAGAGGAGAACACATGCAGGTGACACTGGCCAAAAGCGCGGGATTTTGCTTCGGTGTAAAACGCGCGGTAGAAAAGGTATATCAGGAAGCGAAGAGCAGCAGCGTGCCCGTTTACACCTACGGGCCGATTATCCACAACGAGGGAGTGGTCGGCGATCTGGAAAAAAAGGGCGTGCGCGCGGTCAGCGGCATAGAGGAGCTAAAGCGCCTTCCAAAGGGCATTATGGTGATCCGTTCCCATGGGGTTTCCAGGGAGGTATACGAGAAAATACAGGCGGCAGGCTTTTCCATTGTAGACGCTACCTGCCCGTTTGTATTAAAGATCCACCGGTATGTGGAGGAGTATGGAAAAAGGGGCTGCCATATCGTAATTATTGGAAATGCGTCCCATCCGGAGGTCGAAGGAATCAAAGGCTGGTCCGATCCAAACCGAACCACCATCCTGCAAACGAGGGAGGAAGCCGAAAATCTGTGTCTTATGCAGGGTGAGAAGCTCTGCATTGTATCCCAAACGACATTTAATTACAACAAATTTCAAGAATTAGTTGAAATTATTGAAAAAA
>CANDKL010000246.1 GCA_947385255.1 uncultured Roseburia sp.
TGCCGTCCTCACGCTCGTACACAATCTGCGCCGGACGGTTTACCGCTTTGATCGCGCGGCGGAATTTCCCCTTTGGAGTATCGTCTGTACAGCGGTTGATGATAACAACATCTGCTTTAAAGAGCTGCTCCATTATCATGGCGCGCATATTACTCAGGTACATATCAAACGTTGCGGCATCCACAGTCGCTAAGGACTGGACAATCACCCAGCCCTCCGGCAGAGATAGCTCCAGAACCGTATCCATGCCCCAGGTACCGTTATACTCAATAAAAACCTGATCCGGAAGGTACTGCAGGTTAATATTTTTCAAAAGCTCTTCCGTAAAATCCTCTTCGTTTTCAACCATAAGAAGCCTGGTATTGGCCTTTTTCAGCCTGTCCTCATCGTACTCCTCATCGCCGTCTTCACAGGCAATCAGAAGCGTCCTCGCGCCCTCGCCAAAATTCTCATCCAAAAGCGTCTGGCAGATCAGACTGGTCTTGCCGCTGTCCATAAAACCGGTAAACAAATATACAGGTATCTCTTCCATTTTTTCCTATCCTTTTCTATCCTTTCCGAATCTCCTGCGAAATTCAGGCTAACCCAAACAGCTTCTCTAATTGATGCCCGTCCATATCGGTTCCTATCACACACAGACGCCCGGTGTAATCCGGCTCTCCTTCGCGGATCTCATACTCGCCCGGTACCATATCAAAGTAAATCCAGCCGCCTTCTACGCTTTCTACCATCCCCTTTGCCCGCAGTACTTCACCGTACAAATCTCCTTCGGAAAGGGCCTTTAACGCCTGTTCGATGCTGTCCTTCGTAAACCTGTGGGGCGTTTCTCTGCCCCAGCTTGTAAAAATATCGTCTGCATGATGGTGGTGATGCGCGTGATCGTGAGCATGCTCTTCATGATGATGGTCATGTTCTTCATGATGATGCTCATGTTCATCCCTTTCATGATGATGTTTATGGTCATTTCCTTCATGATGATGCTCCTGTTCATGTTCTTCATGATGATGTTTATGCCCATGCTCTTCATGCTCGTGATCATGAGCATGCTCATGCATATGCGCCTCCTCTTCCCTGCGGTGCGCTTCCTCTGCCAGCACCTTCATTTCCAGGGAATCCTGCCCCTCAATTACCTTTAAAATCTGCTTTCCGGAAATTTCATCCCAGGGCGTTGTAATGATTGCCGCCTTCTGGTTTTGCCCCTGCATCTGCTTCACGCAAAGCTCCAGCTGCTCCGCCGTCGTATTCTGCGTCCGGCTCAGCACAATCGTAGTGGCAAACGCAATCTGATTATTGAAAAACTCCCCAAATGCCTTCATCTGCTTTAATGCCTTTTTTGCATTTACAACCGTAACCAGTGCGTTCAGCTTCACGTCCTGCTCTTTCTCAATATCAATAACCGACTTCATAACATCCGACAGCTTTCCAACCCCTGAGGGTTCTATGATAATGCGATCCGGATGATAAGCCGATATCACCTCATTTAAATTCCTGCCGAAATCCCCTACCAAAGAGCAGCAGATACAGCCGGAATTCATCTCCGTTATATTGATTCCGGAATCCTTTAAAAATCCTCCGTCAATGCCGACCTCGCCGAACTCATTTTCAATCAGCGCTATTTTCTCGTCTGTATATACTTCATCAATCATTTTTTTAATAAAAGTCGTCTTTCCCGCACCTAAAAAGCCGGAAATAATATCAATTTTGATCATGCCTGTATCCTTCCTTCTTCCATATTCTATTATGCAGCTTTTACCTGCAAAAGAATGATAGTCTTCCCACGAAAATTTGTCAAGCGCTGCCTTTAATATAATATCTGAAATTTTTGGCCTTCCTGTTGGGGCGCAATTTCTTCTGATTTGATACGTTCAATCCGAATATGGTTCTGCTTATGCAGAAAATCCAGCAAAGCGCCGATATTCCATTCATCGCCCTGCACCTCCATCTCGACCGTTCCGTCATAGCGGTTCTTTACCCAGCCGCCCAGTCCGTACTGCCTGGCTGCATAATAGGCCCGGTAGCGAAATCCCACTCCCTGTACCCTTCCATAAAAAATAATGTGCCTGCGCACCTGTTTTCCCATATACTTCACCTCATAATATATTTTTGTACCTGCCCGGATGGAATACTAAAGCGTGTTTGAAAATTGCTTTCTGCCAGATCTATGACAAATCATAGCAAAAAACACCTCTTGCACATAGTATTCACAACCATCAAAAACAGACCTCAAAAACAGAAAATATAATTGCATTTTTCCTGCAAACGTAGTATCCTATTTTAAAACCAAACACACACAAGCATTTATGTAAGGAAAGGATTTTTCATATGGCCGAGCAATTTCATATTATCAGTGACGGCTCCTGCGATCTGCCGACGGATCTGGTACAGGAGAAAAATATCACTGTCGTACCGTTTTACGTCTCGTTTGACGACGAGCATTATCAAAAAGAAAATGTAGAAATCCAAATCCGGGATTTTTATCAGCAGATGGTGGATCAAAAAGGTGTTTACCCCAAATCCTCCATGCCCTCTATCCGCGATTACGAGGAGGCCTTCCTGCCCTTTGCCAGAGAAGGAATACCGGTCATCTGCATCTGCATTACCACAAAATTCAGCGGCTCCATGCAGTCTGCCCTAAATGCCAGGGAGCTGATATTGGAAACCTGTCCAGACGCCCGGATTACCGTAATCGACGCAACCGTCAACACCGTTTTGCAGGGACAGTATGTATTGGAGGCCGCCGCGCTCAGGGACAGCGGCGCCAGCTATGAGGATACGATTGCGCGCCTAGAGGAAATCAAAGGTACCGGAAGGATTTTCTTTACCGTGGGAAATATGGAATATTTAAAGCACGGAGGAAGAGTCGGCAAGGTGGCCGCTATAGCAGGCAGCGTCTTAAATATCCGCCCGGTCATTACCTTAAAGCAGGGAGAGATTTTCCCCTCCGGCGCAGAGCGCGGAAGAAAACGCACAACGGAAAAAGCGCTTTTGCTTCTTCTGGATTATTTAGAGGAAAGCTCCCTTGGTATCGAATGCTACAGCCTTGCCGTCGGATATGGCTACGACTATGCAGAAGGAAAAGCCTTCCGGGATCATGCGCTGTCTGTGTTAAAGGAGAAGGGCTATGGCATTGATGAAATTCCGCTTTACCAAATCGGCGCTACAATAGGCGTGCATACCGGTCCTTATCCGCTTGGATTTGGAATCATAGAAAAAGCCATTCATTCATGAGCGATGCATATGATATAGCTTTTCATAAATACCACCCTTTTTCAAAAGCTGCTCGTGGCTTCCCTCCTCTTCGATTCCACGTTCTGTCAGCACCAAAATCCGCTTTGCGTTCTGAATCGTTGTCAGCCTGTGTGCAATTACGAACGTCGTGCGGTTTTTCGCCAGCTTTTCCAGCGATTCCTGCACGACCTTTTCACTTTCATTGTCCAATGCGCTCGTCGCCTCGTCAAAAATAAGAATCGGCGGATTTTTTAAAAACACCCTTGCAATGGAAAGCCGCTGCTTTTGTCCGCCGGACAGCTTGATTCCGCGCTGGCCGATATCGGTTTCATATCCGTTCGGCAGCGACAGGATAAATTCGTGCGCATTGGCATTTTTCGCCGCCGCAATGACTTCCTCCCTCGTCGCATCCGGCTTTCCATAGCGGATGTTGTCGAACACGGTTCCCACAAACAGGTAAACATCCTGCTGTACAATTCCAATGTGATCCCGCAGGCTTTTGAGCTTTAACATGCGGATATCCCTTCCGTCTACCAAAACCGCTCCGCCCGTCACGTCATAAAACCGCGGAATCAGGCTGCAGAGCGTACTTTTACCCGCGCCGGACGAACCCACAAGCGCCACATATTCGCCTGCATCCACATGCAGGTTGACATGGCTTAATACCTTCTCACTGTTTTCCTCATAGCGGAAGGATACGTTTTGAAAATCAATCGCTCCGCTCACCTCTGACAGCTCTTTTGCGTTTTTGTCATCTGCAATATCCGGCTCAATTGCCATAATCTCTAAGAACCGCTCAAATCCGGTATACCCGTTCTGAAACTGCTCCGTAAAGTCAATCAGCGTCTTAATCGGCTCTGTCAGCACATTGATATACAAAAGAAAGGTAATCAAATCTGTCACATCTATTTTTTCCAGAGAAATAAAAATCGCGCCCGCCACCAAAACCACCACGGTAATCAGCAGAGAAAACGAGCTTAAACCGGCATGGTAGCCTCCCATATAAAAATAACTGTTTTTCTTGGCATCCAAAAAACCGCGGTTGCCTTCCTGAAACTTTTCCTGTTCCATCTGTTCATTGGCAAAGGATTTGACCACACGGATACCGGAAAGGTTATCCTCGATCCAGCTGTTAATATCCGAAATTTTCTCCCGATTCCGGCGAAATGCCCGTTTCATTTTCCCGTTGAAAAAATACGCATACACAAACATTACCGGGACCAGCGCAAACGCAAACACCGTCAGAATCGGGCTGACATACAGCATAATTACAAATGCGCCCAGGATCTTAATCAGAGAAATTACAACATTCTCCGGCCCATGGTGCATCAGCTCCGTAATGTCAAATAAATCCGTCGTAATCCGGGACATCAAAGCCCCCACCTTCTGATTGTCATAAAAAGCAAACGACAGCTTCTGGTAATGCCCGAAAATCTCCGCCCGCATATCGTATTCTATCTTTGCGCCCATCACATTCCCGTAGTTGGATATAAAAAAATTGCAGTAACAGGAAACAGCCACCATGCCCGCCATCACCGCCCCCAGCCAAAGCGTCTGCCGCAGCACCTGCGTTTTATCCAGATAAATGATACTGGA
>CANDKL010000247.1 GCA_947385255.1 uncultured Roseburia sp.
CTCTTCCTCTGAAAACTGATCGCTGTTGCCAATCAGTGCCTGTGCCAAAATCAGTTTTACGGTATTCTCGTCACTGCCGGCCGGGATCACTGCCGCACCGTCTTGCAACACAGGTGAAACATTCTCCGCCTGAAGTGAAATTTCAGCCTCTTCTGCCGGTAAATCCTGCTCCTGTGCAGATAATTCATTCAATTCCCCGGCCACGTCTGCTAATGTCCCGTCCTGACGTCCGCTCTCAACAGATACATCCTGGCTCTCCTGCCAGGTATCCTCCCCTCCCGGCATCAGTCCTGCAGCAGACACGTTCATTGGCTGCACAAGCATTGCCGCTGTCAGCATCATACATAGCAGCCGTGCGTTCTTTTTGTTTTTCATTACTTTCCTCCTGTATTTTTATTCGTATCCCTTTTTTGGGTATACAGTAAAACTATACCACCTAAATATCGATCCTTCAACAATTTTTCCGCAATTTAACTATAAATAAGTAACAGCCGGGTTACTGTTCACGGGTCAGGAACGCGCATTTACTGCGCGTTCCGTGAGAACATGATGCAAGTTCGGGGCGATTTTTGCGTAGCAAAACTTCCCATATCGCCCCGAACCGTTACTATGAGCGGCCCCCAGGCCGTGAATAGTAACACAACCGGTAACAGTTCAAACGAAACCACAAAAAAAACCAGGGCCGCTGCAAACGCAGCGCCCCGGCCCTTACCTCTGGCAATTTCACACATGCTCTTCCCGATGCATCGAAAACGAATCCATCGCATACTGATCCAAATTACCGACAATCGTACGCGCATCTGCATCCCCAATCAAAGAGTCGCGATCCTTCTTCGACAGCATCTGATCCCGGTATGCGCTCGGCCCGCCGACACAGCCGCCGACACATGCCATACCCTCAATGAAATCCTCCGGCAGCTTCCCTGCTTTTAAGAGCAGCAGCGCCTTCTTGCAGTCTGCCGCGCCATTCGCCTTGCATACCTTCGGATCACATTCGTAATCCTTTTCCTTCATATATTCCAAAACAGCCGCCGTTACGCCGCCGGAGTTCCCGAAGCGTTTTCCGAATGTTGAGGACTCCTGATAATCATTATCGGATGGCTGCAGCTCTACACCCTTCGCTTTCATAATCGCGCGGATTTCACTGTAGGTTAATACAAAATCTACGTTGCCTTCAATCTTATGCTCACTGGCCTCCGATTTCTTGGCAATGCACGGCCCGATAAACACGGTAACGGCATCCGGCTCTTTGGCCTTAATCAAACGGGAAACGGCACACATCGGAGACACTGCCGTAGAAATCAGCTCCTCCAAAGCCGGATAATGCTTGCGGATCATATTGACAAAACCCGGACAGCAAGAGGTTGTCTTCTTCTTGCCCTCTTTATATGCCTCATACCACTCGTCGCCCTCTGCCTGCGTCGTCATATCGCCGCCAAGGCCGGCTTCCACCAAATCCCGAAAGCCCAGCAGCCGCATTGCATTGCGCCAGCTCTGCATGGTAATATCGGTTCCGAACTGACCCTCGGTCGCCGGAGCTAAAATAGCGTAAACCGGCTTGTTGGACTTAATTGCTTCGATCACATCTACAATAAATGTTTTAGAGCCGATCGCGCCGAACGGGCATTTATGTATGCAGGCGCCGCACCGGATGCATTTCTTTTCGTCAATGACAGAAATTCCGTTCTCATCATTGGTAATGGCATTGACCGGGCAGCTGTATTTGCAGGGACGCTTTAAATCTGCAATCGCATGATACGGACATGCCTTCGCACATTTCCCGCACTCCTTACACTTCGACGGATCGATATGGGAGCGGTGGCTTCCTATTGAAATCGCCTGGAAGTTACATGCGTTAATACATGCCTTTCCAATACAATTCTGACAGTTGTCGGTTACAACATAACGGGAAATCGGACAATCCTCGCAGGCGGAGCTGATTACCTGCAAAATATTCCCATCGTCTACCGGGCCCGGGGCCTTGCCTTCCGCAAGACGGATCCTCTGGCGGATAATCTCCCTCTCCTTATAAATACAGCAGCGGAACTGCGGCGTAGGACCCGGAATCAGCTTATTTGGAATGTGATCCCGCTTCTCTTCCAGATTGCCTGCCCAGGCAGCCTTGGCCACCTCGTACAAAACCTCATGCTTAATTTTGATTACGTTCTCATCAGCAAACATACCGTTCTCTCCTTTTTCTATATAGTGATTCTATTTTATAACATTGTCAAAATATTCTCAATACTATACGACAGGATTCTGCAATTTTTTTCTTTCCATATTTTACTTCATACAATACGCACACTGTGTCAGGTATCCATAGCTATGCAGCTCGAACCTCCCCCGTTCCATAGACACCTTAAGCCACTCCTCGCTTATTTTTTTCCAGGGCATCCATTTGCAGCGGTGCTGTCTGGACTCATACTGGTACTGCTCAAAGCCGCTGCCTAAGCGGTATGCATTCAAAGAATAGTTAAACATGGCCAGGCTCTCCTGGTACAGCTTCTGGGGCCGCGGATGCTCCTGCTCTGCAAGCTCGGGCATAAACCCTTTTTCCAGACTCAAAAGCCAGTTCAGAAATGGATCGTACAGATAGTAGACCGAAGGCACGTAGGGGAGCTCCAATGTTTTTTCCGTATCCTTTTCTCTGTAATGCAGGATGATTTTGGCATTCAGCAATTCGCGCTCTGTTTCCACCTTTGTTAGCTGCTGCCTGTCGATTTCAACCGGATACGAAACAGCGCCGGCAGAATCTCTGCGCAGGAATACAATTTTATCATTGCCATAACCGAACAGATACTCAAAGGCTTCGGCATTCGTCTTGCGTTTGGGAGCATATACAAAATCGTACTCCGAAAATGGGGCTTTCAGCCACATATGGACGGCAGATGCGTATTGCCGCGGCACTTCTTCTATTTTCCATATACGAACGGGCCATTCGCTTATTGTGGGACTGCCGTCCGGCAATTGTTTCTTATTCAGCATATTGTTCTCCTTTCAGGAATTTTCTTTTCGATCGGATCTTTATTTAATAATTATAACACACATTTTCTGTTTGTTCATGTAAAAATATTTTTATTGCAGCCGAGTACAGTTGATGCTATAATAAGAAAAAGCATATTTCTTTCAGGCATATCAAACGATTCTGTTTTTATCTATTCATCTGGAAATCAATGCTTTTATTCTCATTTTATTTTACAAGAACGGCAGGGGTTTTCAGCAGATTCTCCTGCGGCATACAGGAGGTATTTATGGTAAAGGATTAATGTGTAGTCTGAGTAAAGGGATCGAAGAAAGAAAGATCAAGGAAAATAGGTCAAAACCAAAGATTGGAGAACGGTAAAAATACATGATAGCAGAAAATATTCTTGCAAAAAATATTACTGCAGCCGGGGACAAAGCTGATTACGATGCTGCCTGTAAACGGCTGCTTGCAAATAAAATGATCCTTGCTTGGATTATGAAAAGCTGCCTGGTGGAATTTCAGGATTTTTCAGTAGATGAAATTGCCGGCAAATATATTGAGGGCAGCCCGCAGATTTCTCAGACGGCGGTAAATCCGGATGAGATAACCGCTCGGAAGGGACAGCAGATTTCAGGCGGTGGAACGGAAGACAGCACCATCCAGGAAGGGACCATAACCTATGACATCCGTTTTTTTCTTATGTCCCGCAGATTATGGAAATGGTAAAATTAATTTTGAACGTAGAAGCTCAGGGAGATTTCTATCCGGGATACCCCATTATTAAGAGAGGGATTTATTACTGCTGCCGGATGATCTCTTCCCAATACGGTTCGGAATTTACAAATGGCCATTATGAAAAGATTAAGAAAGCCATCAGCATCTGGATTTGTGTGCATCCGCCGAAATACCGTGAAAATACAATTACACGGTATACTATCCAGGAGGAAAACCTCATAGGGAATGTATCGGAAAAGAGAGAGCATTATGATTTAATGACCGCCGTAATGGTTTGTCTTGGGAATTCAGGAGATGATCAATATGCAGGATTGTTAAAGCTATTAGATGTTCTTCTCTCGACAGAAATAAAACCGGATGCAAAGAAAAAAATCCTGCAGGATGACTTTGATATTAAAATGACACAGGAATTAGAAAGCGAGGTGCTTTTAATGTGTAACCTGAGTAAAGGAATCGAAGAAAAAGGGATCAAGGAAGGCAAGAAGGAAGGGATCAGGGAAGGCATCCTATCATCGATCCAGAATCTGATGGAAAGCATGGGCTGGAGTGCAGAGCAGGCAATGGCAGCTCTTAAGATTCCGGAGCCGGAGCAGAGCCAATATGTGAGTGGATTGAAAAAATAAGCCAAACCAAAACCCGCCCTGCCAGCACAGGCTGGTACAGGGCGGGTATTTTTATTCATCCCATGAAATATCTCCGGAGCCGTCGTCCTCGTCGCTGACGGCGTCCAGTGCGCCTGCGATGAGCTTGATCATCTCCCAGACTGAGCGAAAATAAATCGTTTTGTCCTTGTCCATCCATGTAATCCGGCCCTGCCAGCTGCTGTTCTGCCTGTGCTGGACGCGGATAATAAAAGTTCCCAAATCGCCATGCTTGCGTAATAATTCTTCATCACTCATAATCTTCGCCCTTTCTTCCTTGAGATAAGTATTTGGCACTTTGTCCTGAAATGTACGCTCATTTGTGGACAGGTGCGGATAATTGATCGAATCGAAAAAACGTTCCAATTCAAATAAGAGCTGTGACACGCCTTCTACATACACGGCCTCCGTACTGTAACCATGGTATACCCTGGCTGTAAACTGGCTGTTCCTGCTTTCTACATGATC
>CANDKL010000248.1 GCA_947385255.1 uncultured Roseburia sp.
TAGCGCGTGGCGATTGCTTGCAATCGTCACACGCTTAGTACCGCTGCGTTTTTTATGAGCGGAAGCGCGTCAGAGGACGTAAGGGAATTCTGCTCCGGGCGTGACTTTTAGAAAACCCTTTCCCCACCCCATGAAAAGTAACATTTGTTTGTAACAGCTCAGACGGCTACTATTCGGATCATTTGTTCCCCTTTTACTTTTTTTCTGAATTATATCCAAAGTGAATAATAAACTGGTAAAAAAAGTCCATACAAACAGGTAAAAAATGTCCTAAAGCATCGTTTCTGCCTTTGCTATACTGATACTGTAGGAAGCAATTCTGACTATTACATGCAGGCAACGTTACGATTCACAGCTTAAGATCTGCCTCACTTTTTATTTCCGGATTATCTGGTATAATAAAAGAGCATAATACAGAAGAGAAAGCGGGGCGATAAAATGCAAACGAACCGGAAGAAAAGAACACTGTTTGTACTGATACTTCTGGCGGCCTGTCTGGCGGGAGGATGCGGCGGCGAATCATTGGAGGACGGGGAAAAGAAATCCATTACGCTGCTGGCGTCCCAAAACTGGATCAAAGATATTGACAGGCAATTGTTCCAAACATTTGAGGAGCAAACCGGGATTGAGGTGAAGCTTCTGCTGACGCCGGATGACGGGTATGAGACACTTGTGGGCATGTGTTTATCCGGAGGGAACAGCGCAGTGGATATTTTTATGTTTCCGTCCGGGGCGATGATGGAGACAATGGGAATTGGGGAAATCGCGCTGGATTTGTCGCAGGAGGAGTGGGTCGGCAGGCTAAACCCCTGGGCGCTCGAATCGGTCAGCTGCAACGGGAAGGTCTTGGGGCTTAACACATGGGGAGAGGATTATGAAGGCATCCTGTATAACCGGACATTTTTTGACGAACACCAGCTGGACGTACCGGATACGTGGGAAGGCTTTCTTACGCTCTGCGATCAAATCCGCCGGCTTGGCACAACGCCGCTGTATGAGAATCCAAACAGCTCCTGGCATATCGTATCCTGGGCGTACGGCCTGACGCCCGCAATGGAGCGCGAATATCCCGGTTTTTGGGAAGAATTAAACCAAAACCCCCAATTTGGGTTTGCGGATCTGGCGTGTTTTGCAGAAGGGCTGCGCCAGTTCCGGCAAATATTCGCGGCACAGGAAAACGGTGTCCCGAAATATTATACGGACGGCGGGCAGGATGAAGATTTTAAAGGGAGCTACCGTGTCCTTACAGAGCGGGAAGCGGTGATGTTGTTTACGTATTCCGCATACGCGGAAGAATTAAAGGAATATGGCAGCAGGGACGAATGGGGGATGTTTCCCGTCCCGCTTTTGGATAATCAGACCGCGCTCACAAACGGGGGCGGGATGGCGAAGTTTATCAACAAACACAGCCGGAATATTGCCTTGTGCAGGCGGTTTTTTGATTTTCTGGCCGAACAGGAAAACCTGCAGGCGTATTACGACGCGCGGACGGATCTGGTGACGGCGGCGTTTTCGGATGTGAAAAGCGCATGCGAGACAGAAGCGGCCCGGGAAATCTTAAAGCGTTCGGGGCAAATGCCCTGCGTGATGTTTACGAAAGAGGTCGCACACCTCGATCCGGATTTGTACCAATATATGCAGGGGCTTATCGACGGGACGTGCAGTGTGGAGGAATTGGTCAGGCGCTGTGACCGGTATCGGGAGGAGATGTTTGGGGATGGGGCGGAATAAATTACCGATTGCAAAAAAATTATTCCGGACGTATGTGGTATTGCTGGGGGTTGGGTTTTTGATCCTGCTGACTGGGACTGTGATTTATTCAGGATGGCTGATTTACCGTAATATTACGCAGACCCAGCGGCAGTTAAACCGGAATATCAACCGGAATATCGAACATTATTTTCAGGAAATGGATGATTTTTCCATGTCGCTGGTAAAAAATAAAACGTTCCGCAGGGTTGCGCTTGAGGATTTGCCGGAGGCTTACCGGAACGGGCAGAATACGGTGGGTTACTTTTCAAAGCTTTATCTGGAAGCCCATGAAATGATCCAAAAGCGCTATCAGGTAGGCGTTTTTACCGGAGGAGGCGACTACATTTGGATGGGAAGCGAATATAATATCCGCGGGACGGCGCAGGAAATCTCTGAATTTTACCCGCAAGAGGACCGGGACGGCAGCATGACGGTGTCGTACCGGGAGGAAGCGGCAGTTTGGGATACGCCGAAGGTGATGCTCTCAAGAAGCTTTGGCGGGAACGGCTTATTGTACAACGGACAGGCCGTTTTGGAAATACAGGTAGAGGCCGGGGATTTTAAGGAAGAAATGCAGACGCTTTCCGCCGGGAAAAATGACGGGGGCTACCGCCTGTACCTGCAAAACGACAAGGGGGAGCCCATCTACGCGGAAACAGACTGGGATGCAGGGGCATTTTTGGAGGCGAACGGATGGAGGGAAGGCTCTTACCGAAAGGACGGGAGCTATATCTATGTGTATCCGATTTTGGATTCTAAGCTTTATACGCTGTATACGGTTTCCTATTTTGATTATTACAAACGGCTGCTGCGCTTTGTAGCGGTCGTCATAGGGTATTTTGTGGCCGTAGCGGCGGCAGTCATTTGGGTCAGCTACCATATATCCCGGCAGATTTCAAAACCGATCCATCAGATGTGCCGGGAGTTAGGGCAGATTGATTTGGAAAAAGGGAGCGTTTCCCTTCCGGCAGATACGGATATTCTGGAGTTAAACCTGCTGTCCGGCGCTATCGGGCAGTTAAGCGTCAAGCTGAAGGAATCCTTAGCCCATATCCTGACGTTAAAGGAGCATGAAACGTAGTCGAAAATGATGGCGCTGCAGGCGCAGATGCAGCCCCATTTTCTGGTCAACACGTTAATGACCATGGGGACAATGGCGGAGGAAGCCGGCAACCAGGACGTATTTCAGATGTGCATGAACCTGACAAAAATGTTCCGGTATATTTCTTCGGAGGAAAAGGACGGCGTAAGGCTATTTGAGGAAATACAGCAGGCAGAACGGTATGTGGATATCATGCAAGAGCGGTTTCCGCATGTGCGCGTCGAAATGGATATTCCGATATCCATCATGCAGGCGCGGATTCCAAAGCTCACGCTGCAGCCTCTGGTAGAAAACGTGTTCAAGCACTCCGACCGCAGCAGGCTGTGCATAAAGGTGAAGGGGACTGTGGAGGAGGACGGCCGTTTCCGGATTTTGGTATCGGACAACGGGAACGGGTTTACAGAAGAAGGGGCGAAAGAGATTCTGGAAAAATGTAAAAACAGCATAGATGGGCTGGGCAGCCTTTCCGTCAAGGTGGACGGGATGGGGCTTGTCAACGTATACGTGCGGCTGCATCTGTTTTACGGCGAAGATGCCGTTTTCCGGATTGGGCGGGAAGGCGTTACGATAGGAGGAAGGATATGAAAGAACGGTTCGGGCAGGCGATAAAGGCGATTGTCGTGGAGGATGAGGAGAAAATCGGATGGTACATCAGCAATAAAATAGAATCGCTGGATGCTTCCGTCTCGGTAGAGGGACTGGCCCAAAATGGGGCGGAAGCATTGGCCCTGATTGAAAAGTGCCGGCCGCAGGTGGTGTTTACGGATATAACCATGCCGGTAATGGACGGCTTAGAGCTGGCAGCGGCCATCAAACACAATTACCCGGGGATTGTAGTGGTAATCATTTCCGGTTACTCAGAATTTTCCTATGCGCAGCAGGCAGTGAGGCATGGGGTCTTTAACTATATTTTAAAGCCGATCGAAGAAGAAGAGCTGTCCGATACCCTGTATGATATCCGAAAAAATTTAGCGTACGGCCATCTGGGCGAGGAGCGGCAGGTGCTGTATTCGGATGCGGACATGTTCCGGCAGACGGCGGATATGGAGTATATTCTGTTTTCTATCTGCGTCGGCAACCTGATTTACGATATGCAGGATACCGTTTTGGCCGAATTTTACAGGGAGCAGACGCGTTTGATCCCGTGGAAGCGGATTATGGAGGAAGTCTGCGGGGACGGCTGCCGCTGGTATCTGGCGGACGAAGAGGCGGCGAACCAGAAAATCGCCGGATTTCAGTTTAAAAAGGGGGAGGCGGCATCCATAGACGCCCTGTCCCATACGCTTTTAAGGAAAATCGGGCAGGATACAGGGATGGCCGTACATATTTGCCGCCCGAAGGAAGCCGTACCGCATGAAGAGCTCTGGAATACGGCCAAATACCTGCGGCATGGGCTGCAGCAGGGGCTGGTGGTCGGCTGTACGCAAATCCTGACGGGGGAGGAGGAAGGCAGCCAGGGGAAAAGCGTGATGGAAATTGTAAAAATGAGGCTGGGGAGCGACATTAAGAATTATTTCCGCACCATGGAGAGGAAGGATTTGACGGGCGATATTTTATCGGTCTTGTCCTATATGATTCAAAACAGGACGACGCAGGTAAATACGGAAAAGGTGTGTCTTTATATCTTAAAGCTGCTGGAATTTTCGGACGGGCATTATGACGCAGAGTTTTTAAAGGAGCTGCAGCTTCGGCTGCAGCGGGGGATCGATCTTGCCGTGTCGGAGGAGGAGCTGTTAGCGTGTATGACAAAATGCTCGCGGGAAATCAACGGGTATATGAACCGTGTGTGCGAAGAAAATATACAGGAACGCCTGCTAAAGTATGTAGACGCGCATTTTCTTACAATGGAGAATTTAAAAGAGGCTGCGGACGCAATCGGGTATAATTATACCTATCTGTCCAGGCTGT
>CANDKL010000249.1 GCA_947385255.1 uncultured Roseburia sp.
AGAGAAGTATGGATCATTTAGATGAATTAGAAGCAGAAGCCATATATATTATGCGCGAGGTAGCGGCGGAATGTGAGAAGCCGGTCATGCTGTATTCCATCGGCAAGGATTCCTCTGTGATGCTGCGTCTTGCAATGAAGGCGTTTTATCCGGAGAAGCCGCCGTTTCCGTTTTTGCATGTCAACACCACCTGGAAGTTCAAGGAGATGATCGCGTTCCGGGACCAGACGGCGAAGGAGCTTGGGATTGAAATGTTAGAATACATCAATGAAGACGGCGTCAGGCAGGGGATTAACCCCTTTGATCATGGCTCGGCCTATACAGATATTATGAAAACCCAGGCTTTAAAGCAGGCGCTGGATCAATATGGATTTACGGCGGCCTTCGGCGGCGGCAGAAGGGACGAGGAAAAGTCCAGGGCGAAGGAGCGGATTTTTTCCTTTCGCGACGCCAGTCATGCCTGGGATCCGAAGAACCAGCGGCCGGAAATGTGGAAGCTGTTCAACACCAGAATCCATAAGGGCGAAAGCATAAGGGTATTCCCGCTGTCAAACTGGACGGAGAAGGATATCTGGCAGTACATCAAGCGGGAGGAGATTCCGATTGTCTCTCTGTATTTTGCAAAGGAGCGCCCGGTTGTGTACCGGGACGGCAATATTATTATGGTCGATGACGATCGGATGAAGCTTCGCCCGGGCGAGGTGGTGGAACACAAGATGGTGCGGTTTCGGACGCTTGGCTGCTATCCGCTGACGGGCGGCGTAGAATCGGAGGCCGTTACCTTAGACGGCATTATTGAAGAAACGCTGGGCGCGGTGGAATCGGAGAGGACAAGCCGTGTCATTGATTCGGACGGCGGCGCTTCCAGTATGGAAAAAAGAAAACGTGAGGGGTATTTTTAAGATGAAAAATGATTTGTTGAAATTTATTACCTGCGGAAGCGTGGACGACGGAAAGTCGACTCTGATTGGGCATATGCTCTACGACGCCAAGCTGCTCTTTGCCGATCAGGAGAAGGCGCTTAAGCTGGAGTCGAAGGTCGGACAGGCAGGCGGCGGGATTGATTATTCCTTGCTTTTGGACGGACTGATGGCAGAGCGGGAGCAGGGGATTACGATTGATGTGGCATACCGCTATTTTACGACGGAGAACAGGAGCTTTATTGTAGCGGATACGCCCGGACATGAGGAATATACGAGAAATATGGCGGTGGGAGCTTCCTTTGCCTCCCTTTGTGTGATCCTGGTGGATGCCAGCCAGGGTGTTTTGACGCAGACAAAGCGCCATGCGCGGATTTGTAACCTGATGGGAATCAAGCATTTCGTATTTGCGGTCAATAAGATGGATCTGGTAGATTACAGGCAGGACCGCTTCCGCGCGATTGAAAAGGACATTAAGATGCTGATGGCGGAATTTCGGTATGAGAGTATCCGGATTATCCCTTTGTCTGCAACGGAGGGAGACAATATCACGGTAAAATCAGACCGCATGCCCTGGTACCACAAAGGGACGCTGTTGGAATATTTGGAAAACGTAGATGTTTCGGAGGAGGGCGGCAATAAGAACTTTTCTATGCCTGTGCAGAGAGTCTGCCGCCCGGATCACACCTTCCGGGGCTTCCAGGGACAGATTGCTTCGGGAAGCGTTGCGGTCGGAGATACGGTTACGGTACTGCCCAGCGGGGAATCGGCAAAGGTTTCCTCCATTCTGCAGGGAGATAAAGAGGTGCCAAGCAGCGGAAAGGGACGTGCCGTTACCATTTCCCTGGATACGGAAATTGACGTTTCCAGAGGATGTGTACTGGAGAAAAAATACAATTTACAGGTCGGCTCCATGTTCGCTGCCTCTATTTTGTGGATGGACGACGACAGCCTTTCGGCAGGAAAGAACTTTTATTTAAAGATTGGTACGCAGCAGGTGCCGGCTACGGTTATGAATATTAAGTATAAGATTGACGTCAATACAGGGGCAGAGCTTCCTGCAGACACGATCCAAAAGAATGAAATTGCATTCTGTGAGATTTCGGCGGGCAGTAAAATCGTATTTGACGAGTTTTCCGGCAACAAGGATCTGGGTTCTCTGATTTTGATTGATCGGCTGACCAATATGACGTCTGCCTGCGGCGTAGTGGCGCATAATATTACCAAAGAGAATAATCTGACTTGGCATAACATGGATGTGACCAGAGAGCTTCGGGAGGCGCAGCTGAACCAGCAGGCGATTACGATCTGGATGACAGGCTTATCCGGCTCCGGAAAGTCCACGATATCCAACGCCCTTGAAAAACGGCTGTTTTCCATGGGAAGACATACGATGCTTTTGGATGGCGACAACGTCCGCATGGGCTTAAATAAAAACCTGGGCTTTGGGGAAAAGGACCGGATTGAAAATATCCGCAGGATTGCCGAGGTTGCAAAGCTGATGAATGACGCCGGGCTGATTGTGCTGACCGCATTTATTTCGCCCTACCGCTCGGACCGGAGGAAGGCAAAGCAGATCATCGGCGATCCTTTTATCGAGGTCTATGTCAGCACCTCGCTGCAGGAATGTGAGCGGCGTGATGTAAAGGGGCTCTATAAGGCGGCGCGCGAGGGGAAGATTTTTGATTTTACCGGAATTTCCAGTCCCTATGAGGTTCCGGAGCATCCGGATATCGTGGTAGACGCGGAGAATCTGGATATTGACGAATGCGTCAACCTGATTTTAGAGGGAATTGAGCAGTATTTAAAGCACGATTAAAGCAAGAAGGAGCGCAGGATGAAAACATTACATGTCCATATCGGGACGCCCAAGACAGGTACAACCTCCATACAGAATTTTTGCGCCGATAATGAAGCGCTGCTTACACAGGCAGGATATTGCTATCCGGTATTTCCGTATCACTATCCGGCGGTTGCCAAATTGCGCAACGGCCATTTCCTGTTTGGCAAGATTCTGGATTCGGAGGGCGGGCGCGATAAGCAAAAGGAAAAAGAGCGTTATCAGGAAGGAATCCAGAGGGTGCATGAATTATTTCAGACGTATCATGACGTTATCCTTTCCGATGAGGATATCTGGCGCAATATGGACGACACGAAAAAGACGCTTTGGACCGATTTGCAGCAGGAGGCGGAGAGGGGAGGATTCCGGATTCATGTAATTGTATATCTCAGGCGGCAGGATAAATTTTATATTTCCAACTGGAACCAGAACGTGAAGCTGAGGATGGGTATTTTTTCCGGCCGCAGCTTTGCGGATTTCCTGGAAAAGGGCAATCGAACGACACGGCTGGAATACTACCAGAAGTTAGAACGGATAGCAGGAGTTATTGGAAAGGAACATATTACCGTCCGGCGTTTTGAAGGCGGGCATTTTGAAGGCGGGAGCATTTATGCGGATTTTCTGTCGGCGGTCGGCCTGTCCTTGACGGATGCCTATCAGCTTCCGCAGGAGATCCGCAATACCGGGCTGTACGGGAATACCCACGAGATCAAACGGGTGTTAAACAGCCTTCCCCAGATGGCGTCAAGGCCCGCGAACCGCTTTTTTACCGAGCGGCTGCGGGAGGTCTCGGAGATTTCAAACAGGGAATATCCGTCGGATATGATGTCAAAGGAAGAAACGGGGGCGTTTTTAGAGCTGTACCGGGCGGATAATAAACGGATTGCGGAGGAGTATCTGGGCGAGAAGGATACGGAGCTGTTTGACTATACGGTGAAGGAGCTTCCCAAATGGCAGAAGGACAACCCTTATATGTATGACGATCTGATCCGGTTTGCCGGAGTGACGGCAATCTCCCTGTTTGACGAAGGTGAGCAGATCCGGAAGGATTTGAAGGAGCTTTCCGCTTTTCGCACACATGTAAGGCATCCGTTTCGGACATTGATCCGGCGTATCAGAAGAGAAATAGGAGTGTAGAAGAGATGAAAACATTATGGATCCACATTGGGATGCCTAAAACGGCATCAACTGCGATACAGGAGTTTTGCAGGGAAAATGCACAGGCGCTGGCTGCTCACGGGTTTTGTTATCCGATCTTCCCGATATCTTATACGGGTGTTGCACGGGTGCGTAACGGGCATTTTTTAATGGGTCTGTCAAAAGCGCTGGGCGCAGTCCGGGATTTGGAGCAGGAGGAACGGGACTTTCAAAAGGGGATGCAGATTGTAAACGAGACGTTTCAGAGGTATGATAATGTCATTCTTTCGGACGAGGGAATCTGGCGCAGTATGGATATTGAAAAGAAGAACCTCTGGGTACGTATGGCAGAGGAAGCCCAAAAGGGAGGCTTTGGGATACATGTCATTGTCTATTTCCGGCGGCAGGACAAGTTCTTTTCCTCCATCTGGAATCAGCTCGTTAAGAAGCGGTGGCTTGTGGAGACGCTCGGACAATATGCGGCCAGAGTCGACAAACGGATTTTGGATTATTACGCAAAATTAGAGCGGATGGCTTCTGTAGTCGGCAAAGAGAATATTACGGTCCGGCGTTTTGAAAGCGGCAAATTTGAAGGCGGAAGCATCTATGCGGATTTTCTTGCAATACTCGGTCTTCCCTTTACGGAAGAGTACCGTGTTTCCGAGGAGGATCGCAATACCGGGCTGTACGGGAATACCCATGAGATCAAACGTATTTTAAACAGCCTGCCGCAGTTGAAGGATAAGCGTGTGCAGGAATTCCTTTTGGAGAGGTTGGGGGAAATTTCAGAAATTTCGAGATCGGAAGAGCACACGTCTGAACTCCAGTCACAGCCTCATATCTC
>CANDKL010000250.1 GCA_947385255.1 uncultured Roseburia sp.
TACACAGTAGAGAACACTCTTTCCCTACACGACGCTCTTCCGATCTATGGAAGCGATCCATTCAAAAAGAAAAAAAGAAATGGCGCGTGTGGATTACAATATGGCTATGGTTTCTTATTTTCTGCCTTTGATCCGGGATGTAAAAAGCCCGCGGGCAGATGAACTGGCGCAGGCAATGGCGGATGCGTGGAATCAGGCGTTTCCGGGGAATCATATCAGCGGCATGACGATTGCGGAGATGAAGGGCGGCTTCCGGAGCAGCCCATGCTTTATTACAACGGCAGTCTGCGAAAGCCTGGGCAGGCCGGACGACTGTTATGAACTGACGCTGCTGCGCAGATACCGCAATACCTATATGATGTCCAGCGAACAGGGGGCTGCCGCAGTAGAGGAATATTACCGCATCGCACCCGAAATTGTAAAAGAAATTGACAGCCGGCCGGATTCCGGAAACATCTACCAATCCATCTGGACGCAGTATCTGCGCCCCTGCATCCGTCTGATTGAAGAAAACCAGCTGGCGGACTGTGCGGATGCTTATGCGGATATGGTGGATACGTTAAAAGAAGCGTACCTCCGTCCGTATGCGGCGGTATCAGCCGGCTGCCTCTTCGAATGCCATATGCGTTAGGTACAATTCCTGAAACCGGCTGTCCTGTGCAAGGGAAACCTCCCTTGTACTTTTTTTGATCCGTTCCAATTCCGCGTAAGCCTGCCCTTGCAGGCAGCGCTGTGCTCCCGCAAGCGACGTATTGCCCACCGATTTTGTCCTGATAAGCAGCTCCTTCGGGAGCAAGCCGATAGCGGCGGCTTTTTGGATATCCAGAAAATATCCGAAGCCTCCGGCCAGAAAGACTTGTCCGATTTCTCCCCACTGAATACCGGCGTGCTGCATCAAAATTTCAATGCCGGCACGGATGGCTGCCTTTGCCATCTGGATTTCCCGGATATCCTGCTGCGTAAGGATAATGTCTTCGTTCCGTACCGTTTTCGCCAGAGGAAACCCGTCGGGAAAATATGGCGCCTTCAACTTTCCCCCGGTATCTAAAAGGCCGGCCCGATACAGCTCCGCGACTGCTTCGAGCACGCCGGTGCCGCAAATCCCTTTCGGAGGACAGCCTGCGATGGTTTTCACTGCCGGACGGCTATTCTGAATCGTAACCTGCGAAATCGCTCCGGCAATACCAGGCATTCCCCATTTGATGTTACCGGCCTCAAAGGCGGGACCGGCGGCGGCGGACGCGGTATACAGAAGGCCGCCTTTTTTCAGCGCCATTTCCCCGTTTGTGCCCAGATCCAGAAACAGCGCCGCCGTATCTGCTTTCAAAATATTACAGGCATACAGGCCCGCGGTGATGTCCGCGCCTACAAATGCGGATATTCCGGGAAGCAGCGTAAGCCGTATCTGCTCAGATGCAAGCGGCGACAGCCCGGCTTTCGGAATATCCGCATAAAGCTCCGAAAGCGTAAGCTCCTCCGTCTCAAGTGTGACCGGAGTAAACGGATAACGGCTCAGCTCTTTACAGGAATAGCCGCGCAAAAGGTGCAGCATCACGGTATTGGCAGCTATTACGATGTGCCTTAGCTCCTGCGGCTCAATGCAATTTCTTTCAAGCAGCGTAAGGACTCCGGTTAAAATGTCCCGCCTGACCGCACGGGATAAAAGCGCCCCTTTGCCTGCGTTCGCCGCCTGCATCCGGGTCAGCACGTCCGCTCCGAACGCACGCTGGGAATTGACCGCCGTATACGTATCTGCCGTTTTTCCATTCTCCAGCTCTGTCAGGGCAAATGCCAGTGTGGTTGTCCCGATATCGATCGCAATCCCATAGCCTGCGGCTTCGCCGTTTTCTCGCGGCCGTTCCGCCCGATCCGCCCGACTGCGGTTCCTTTTCGTTTCTGTATTCCGCCCGGCCTCTTCCGTTTCCGGCATTTGGAAAAATGCCTTCTCCTTCCCCTGCAGCGCAGCCGCGGCTCCTTCTGTTTCCGGCGTCTGGAAAAATGCCTCCTCCTGTCCCTGCAGCGCAATCGTTACATCCCCCTGCAAAACGGCCCTGCAGGAGAGGCGCATCCCTTTTTGCAGCGCATCCTCCGAAAATGCCGCCCTGTCCTCCGATGTAATCGGCAAGCTTCCTTTTTTTACCAGCACGCCACATTTTCCGCAGGTTCCTGTTCCGCCGCAGTAGAATGGCAGTAAGATGCCGTTTTCCCGCAGTACCTCTGACAAATTGCTTCCGACAGGGCAGGAAATGGAAGCGGCCTGCTCCACCGTAAGCACCAGCTGCTGTTTTTTGCGCAGCGGGCAGCCTTCATTCCGGCAGCGTTTGCAATTGTGCTCCACCTGCTGCCGGGTGGTATCCTCCGTCAGCTCAAACAGCAGACTCATAGATTTTTCCGGCTTAAGCATCGCTTCGGAGGTGATAGAAAGGCCCAGGGTACGCTCCGCTTCCAGCGCATGAAATACCATTTCCTGCACCTCTTTCGCCCATTCAAGCCGGCCCTCTATCCCATAGCCCTCCTCCATGCAAATTCTGCGGATGTATGGCAGCAGCTGCTCCTCAAAAGCAAACAGACAGCTGTCCGCCATCGCATCGGCTGTCATGGCCTTCATCATATCGTTTTTCGCCGTCAATTGTTCTGTCAGACGGCCAATCCCGTCTCCTATGGTAAGGATTGCCATCAGCACCCTTTTCCCACCGCCCTCTTCCCCGAAAGGGCTTTGCGTGTCGATGCACAGCGCCGCTTTCGGACGGACGCGCCGCTCAACATCGACAAGCAGCTCCTCAAACGCATCTCGTACCTGGCGGCAGGCTGCATCTGTGTTTTTTGCTCCCAGCAGCGCGGACACCGTTTCAAAAGACGGCGCAATGCGCTTCCCGGTAATCATGCGGATATCTTTCATGCTGTTTCCCTCTTTTCCTGTTTCCTTCTTACGCCAAAAAAGGAGCCGCCTCCAAACAGCAGCTCCTCTTCTTTCTGTACTCTATTTATCCACTCCCGGAAGCGAGTCAAATCCGGGCTGCAAATCTTCATCCGAAGGAATATAATCGGACATCTCGCCGTTGTGGTATTTCTCGTAGGCCACCATGTCGAAATATCCGGTTCCGGTCAGGCCGAATACAATCGTCTTTTCCTCGCCCGTCTCCCTGCACTTTAACGCCTCGTCTATTGCGACGCGGATTGCATGGGAGCTTTCCGGCGCCGGAAGGATACCTTCAATCCTTGCAAACTGCTCTGCGGCATCGAATACCGCCGTCTGCTCTACCGCACGCGCCTCCATCAGCCCGTCGTGGTACAGCTGGGAAAGCACGGTGCTCATGCCATGATAACGCAATCCGCCCGCATGGTTTGCAGAAGGAATAAAGCCGCTGCCTAAGGTATACATCTTCGCCAGAGGACATACCTTTCCGGTATCGCAGAAGTCATATGCGAACCTGCCTCTGGTAAAGCTCGGGCAGGAAGCAGGCTCTACCGCAATAAACTGATAATCCTGTTCCCCGCGCAGCTTCTCGCCCATAAACGGCGCAATCAGGCCGCCCAGATTCGAGCCGCCGCCGGCGCAGCCGATAATGATATCCGGCGTAATATGGTATTTATCTAAAGCCGCCTTTGTCTCTAAGCCGATAATGGACTGGTGCAAAAGCACTTGGTTTAACACGCTGCCCAGAACGTAACGGTAGCCGTCTGTTCCTACCGCAGCCTCTACCGCCTCTGAAATTGCACACCCCAGGCTTCCGGTCGTCCCCGGATGCTCGGCTAAAATCCTGCGGCCCACCTCTGTCGTCTCAGACGGAGAGGGCGTCACGCTTGCGCCGTAGGTGCGCATAACCTCACGCCGAAACGGCTTCTGCTCATAGGAAACCTTAACCATATATACCTTGCAGTCCAAATCAAAATACGAACATGCCATGGAAAGCGCCGTACCCCACTGCCCCGCTCCGGTCTCCGTTGTCACACCCTTTAAGCCCTGCTGCTTTGCATAATAGGCCTGGGCAATGGCGGAATTCAGCTTGTGGCTCCCGCTGGTGTTATTGCCCTCGAATTTGTAGTAAATCTTCGCCGGCGTCTTTAGCTTCTCCTCCAGACAGTAAGCCCTGACTAACGGAGAAGGGCGGTACATTTTATAAAATTTTAAAATTTCCTCCGGAATATCAATATAAGGCGTGCTTTCGTCCAACTCCTGCTTCGCTAATTCTGTACAGAATACGCCGGACAGCTCCTCCACCGTCATAGGCTTTCGTGTGCCCGGATTCAACAGAGGGGCCGGTTTATTCTTCATATCTGCGCGCACATTGTACCATTGTGTCGGCATCTCATGCTCGTGCAGATAAATCTTGTAGGGTATGCTGTTGCTCAATTCCCTCATCTCCTTTTTCTTTTTACGCTATCATGTTCTTATGGTTCTGTCAATGTTTTTTGGAAAGCTTGATTGTGTTAAATTTATTTTGGGTTACTTTTCATGGGGTGGGGAAAGGGTTTTTCCAAAAGCCACGCCCAGAGCAGAATTCCCTTAGGTCCTCTGACACGCTTGCGCTCCTAAAAAACGCAACGGTACTAAGCGTGTGGCGATTGCAAGCAACCGCCACGCGCTAAGGACCGGCGTTTTTTAAAGGTCAGCGGACCTAAGGGAATTCTGCTCCGGGCTGATTTTCGGCAAACACTGTCTCCCTTCTGCAAAGAACTGTATTTCACAATCCTTCAGGTATATATGCTGTTACAGACATCGGATCA
>CANDKL010000251.1 GCA_947385255.1 uncultured Roseburia sp.
TGTAACCATGGTATACCCTGGCTGTAAACTGGCTGTTCCTGCTTTCTACATGATCGACGCATAATACGACACCGCTTGGTGTTCCTATATACCATTGAGATTTTTCCATGCCTGTATCTCCTTACACAATCCTCTCTCTGTCCGGTGTACAAATCACGCTGTTTACATAATATTGAATGCCGGTCCGCTGCCGGCCTACGATAAAACGATAGTTGATCCTCCGCTGGAGGATTTTACAGTTTTCGCGCGTAGTGTTCAGCATCAGAACCAGATACTGTCCTTTTCCGTATTTATTGATGGCGTCGCCGCGGCGCACGGATTGCTGGATGGCTTCTCCTAAGCGCTCGGACAGCTCCTCTAACATCGTACCGTCCTTCATGGGGTTTCCTTTACTGTCCACTACGGTACAGAGCATCAGATAGACGGACTGGCCGCCGCGTTCCATGATGCGCTCTATCATACGGTAAATCCCCTGAAATACCGGATAGGAGCAGATGTATCCGCCGGAGCTTTCTTCGTCTTCGGCCAGCTTTGCCTGTATGTCGTCAAGCACGGCATAATGATGCCCGATCTGCGCTCCCAGTTTATTTAAAAGCTCCATCAGCCGTCCGGAGGGGCGCAGGCCCTGCTCCTGGAAATAAAGCTCGACGGTATCGTCGTAGAACTTCCTGGCTTCCTCGTCGCGGCCTAGGGAGATGAGCGCTTCCATTGTAACGGTTTCCCAATCTGCAAGAGGATTGATCCTGGCGGCATAGAGCCCCAGCTCCTGCATCTGAAGGTAGTCCTGATGGATGCGCAGCAGCTCGACCGCTTTTTCTACACAGGAGCAAAACAGGCCTCTGTAGCGTCTGGCCTCCTGCGCGGCCCATACTACGCCGGTCTGCACCTCCAAAAACTCTCCGGTATAGGCGTAGCAGGCTTCTAAATAGAGCTTCTGCCTTTTTTCCGGGTCCTCTTCGTTTTCTGCCTCCCCGTAAAGCCGTTCCAGCTCGGCGGCGTCCTCGATGACCGGGATTTCTTCGGTCCAGTAATAGACGCCGTCGCGCTGGATGATGTAATTGACGTCGGGAAGGCCTGCGGCCCGTAATTTTTTCTTTGCATTGTAAATGACACTTCTGGCTGCGTGACGCAGGTCGGAAATATCTCTGTCTTCAAAAAGAATCTCTTCTAAGCGGCTGCGGCTGATTCCGTTTTTTCGATTGTGCAGTAAAAGCTGCATCAGCCAAGCAAACTGTGTTTCAGACGATTTGGTACCGCCGATCAGAAGCTTGCCGTTCCAGGTCATAGAGAAATTTCCGAACATCTGCACGTATAATGTGCCGTTTTCCCCCTTGTTTTTCATAATAATACCCTCTGATATTCATCTGTTGTTTTTGGAGTTTTATGGTGCACTATATGCCATGATTGCTGGCTTTATCCTGTGGTTTTTTATCTGTAGGTGGTTTCAGCCGCTTCGGCCGCAACGCCCCAGGGCGGCATTATTCCAATCGTTTCTTTCCCCCTCATTTTGCTGTATTAATTTGTGGGCATCCCTCCTGCGCTGTTTATGGGCGCAAGCTTTCCGTGCAGTACGTAACGCGCGTCCTCGAAGGAATAGGCGCAGGTGGAGAGCAGCACGTAATGGGCGTCTCCCTCCAGGCCCACCTCTGCCTGGAAATCTGAGCGTGAGGCCATGTCCTGCAAATAGGAATCAAATTCTTCCCCGGGTTCGGCGAACAGCCGGTAGGTATCCGAAAATGCCGAAATGGTATATCCGGAAAACAAATCGACCCGGTAGTCCTGATTGGGCGTCAGGATCCACATGACCGGATGGCTTTCGAAATAGGCCTGATCCGCCCAGTATTCGATGGATGCAAACATAGACTTATCCTTCATGTGGTGCCCGTAGAGCACGGTGTTTAAATTACTAAAATCGGCGGCGTTTTCTGTGTCCATAAAAATAGAGCCGGAACGGCTCTCTTTGCCGTCAATGTCGTGGTGCAGGTAAAAATCGTTGTCCTCTCCCCGCAGGATCGGATAGTTGATGACGCTGTCCTCGCAATAAATCCATCCGACTACGTCCGGGTTCCGCTGCTGCAGCGCGGCAAAGTCTACGGTGATCGGCGCGGTGACGGACTCCTGTCCGGCTGCGCCGCCCTCTGCGGCGGCGGGCTGTATGTACTGATCGGCCATTTGTGTATAGAACTGCTCGTTTGCTTTGTACTGCCACATGGAATATCCGATATAGCCGGTAGAGCCGACAAATATCAGCAGCAAAACAAGAAAAACGGTTCGTTTGATCCCTTTACTCATGTGCGGTTCCTCCTGCGTTCCCGGATTCTGCCGGCTAAGACGTTGAGCATCGCCCCGCAGGCTGCGAAGCCGATGATGTAGAGCTTGCCAACGTTGCTGGTGAGGATCTCCAGATAGGCGCCCAGATACGGGTAGTGGCGGGATACGCGGCCGATCAGGGCGTCGTATTCTACGTCGTTCATGTCCTCTCCGGCATTGGCGTCGCCCTTGGTGGTGAACTTTCCTTCTACCGTCTGGTTCTCGACGACGCGGTGCGCGATGACGGAATCACCGCTCCAAAATGCAATAACATCGCCCGTCTGTACGGTTTCCGGCTCCGCGGGCTCGACATAAATGACGCTTCCGATCGGAATTTCCGGCTCCATACTGCCGCTAACGATGTTGTAAATCTCAAAATCCATCATACGAGGCGCTGCCATCAGCAGGCACACGCCGATTACACTCAATAAAATTAAGGTCCCAACAATGTTGCAAAGGGCGGGAACTAATTTCCCTCCCTTTGCTTCCTTTCGCTGTCCCTCGGGCAACGCTTGTTTAGTCATTTTTTACTTTCCTCTTCTTAAGGTTTTTCACGGCCCATGCGCCGGCTCCGCCGAGCAGTACCAGTGCGGAGCAGATGCCCGCTTTTGCTGCCAACGGAAGATTCAAGAGGCGTGTGGCAAAATCGGTTGCGCCTACTGCCACGCCGTTTGCTCCGTCGCCGACGTCGGCGAGCGGTACCTCTCCGTCATCTAAGTTTTCCAGGTTATCCGGACCTTCTGCTTCCGGTACCGGTGTATCCGGTATGGGTTCTACGACCGGCCCCGCATCCGCTGCTGGAGCTCCTGCTCCACCCGGCGCCGCAGGAGTTGCTGCCGCTCCGCCGCCTGCGGGAGCTGCTACGGCTGTTCCGCCGCCGCCCTCTGCGGCCGGCGGCGCCATCGTCGGTTCCTGGGCTCCGCCGCCTGCAGGCTGCGTCGGAGTCGTTCCAGGCGTTGTCGTGGGTGTCGTACCCGGCGGCGCCGTTGGTGTTTCTTCCGTAGTCGGTGTATAAGTAAATGTAAATACGTTATCCGCTGCATTTTCTCTTAACGTCGCCGTCATGTTGTATGCCTGCGGCTGATAACCCTCAATGTAAAGATATGCCACAACCGGCTGATCTCCGACGTTCCCATAATAGGTCTCGCTTGGCGCCAGCTCGTTGCCGTCCTCATCCTGGTAGTTGATCGTATAGGCGACCGCGTTGCCTAAGATGCCGTATACGACTACATAATCCATATCACCGCTTACGGTGAAGGAGGACATATTGCTGACCGTATTATTGTCCTTTCCGCTCTCGCGGATGCCTTTGACATAATACTTGCTGCCGTCCTTTAAGGCGACGTCCCTCTGGCTGAAGGAGATCCGCTGTCCGTATTTCAGGCTGTCTAAGACAATGACCTCGTTTCCGTTAATCAAGCCCTGCGCTCCGGAGAAAAAGCGCACCTTATAGGTGTATTCCGTCTCCGCCGCCTTCACTCCCTGTACCGGTACGGCAAGGAGGGAAAAAAGCAGCAGTACCATAAGAACCTTCTGCATCCGTTTCATATTACTGCGCTCCTTTCTTCTGCTTTGCGGATTCCCCGCGGCAGTAGATTGCAAATACGAAGAGCAGCACACCGCTGACACAGGCCGCCGTGATGAACGGAGAAAGGTTTAATTCATCTCCGGTCCGAACGACGTTCGTCGGCCTGCTCGGCTGACGGGTCGGCTGCGTCTCCTGCGTAGGCTCGTCGTCCCGGCGAAGCGGAGACTGGCTCGGATCCTCTCTTGAGGAACGGGAAGCCGTCGTCATTTCCACTGCAAAATTCATCTGCAGGTCGGCTAAGGTATTCTGGTAATCATTGCCCTGCGTCTCGCCGTCTAAGGCAACCTCCAAGGTCACATAGCCCGAATCGCCCTTTGCCAGTGTATCTAAAAATAAGTAATCCTCCAATGCGTTCGTCGCCGCGTGCAAGCCCTCGCCTGCCGCGCTGACATTGTCGCCGCCGATCGTATCGCTGCTAAAGAGCACCCGCTCCTCGCCCGCCTTATCCGTATAGGTCAGGCGGTACGTATAAGCACCGCCGCCGGTTGCGGCATTTGCGCTTCGATCCTCTAAGGAGTAAAGCACTTCGTTTGTCATATACCAGTCTGTAGAGGCTTTGTTTTTATTCTTCAAGTCAATCTTGATAATCGCGTTGTCGCCCGGCTGCAGGCCGTATATCGTCTCGTCGAGGTCATTCGTCTTAAAGCTGCTGACCATCTTCTCTTCATCGGTAAAAGAAACATTCCAGTCCGAGCTCCCCTGCAGGGTCTCCGCCGAAACACCTGCCGCCTGAGTGATGAGAGATCGGAAGAGCACACG
>CANDKL010000252.1 GCA_947385255.1 uncultured Roseburia sp.
TACACAGTAGAGAACACTCTTTCCCTACACGACGCTCTTCCGATCTCCCGGGGCACAAATTCACATTTGAAGCCAACTGGGCAGACAAAGACACAGCAACAGGCGATGTCCACGATACCGAACAAGGCATCGTAGGCGTTTTAACCTGCAGCAAATGTAGCGGAACAGTAACAGTAAACAGTAAAACGACAGACGGTACGGCCGCAATTGGCGGTACGGCAGGCGCAATTAAAACGGCAACAGGCGGAAAGGTAACTCCTGTCCTTGATGAAACAAGCGATAAATATGTAGAAGCTTTCTGTACCACTGGAGGCCACGACGTATATAACGTAACCATGGAATGTACGGTAGACGGAACAAAGTATTCTTATCCTGCGGCGCCAGCCGAAGGCGAAGAAGCAGAGAAAAAAGTTCTGGAAACAGATGTGGAGCCGTTAGGCCATAGATTCCAGGTATTGTCTGAGTCGGATGTAGTGTGGGATGAGCCAGATGCAGCCCAGTCCGACGTACGCGTTACATTAAAATGCCAGCGTAATCCGAATCATAATGTAGTTCTGACCGGTGAAAAAGAAGGGGTAAAAGCAATTCCTGTCACAGCCAGTTCTGCCGCGGAAGTCAAAACGGAATCCGGCTACAAGCCGACTACATGCACAAGCGACGGCAAACTTGCCTGGGGTGTTGAAATTACTTACCTTGGCACAAAAATAACCAAATACAATACTGACGGTGTCAAAGCTCCAGATGCTCCGGCATCTAAAACCACAGAGGGTACTGGCAGCGGAAACACGGATGATGAAGCGGCATCGACGAATAACGGTACGATATACATCACCCGGGAAGAAAAAGCTCCCGGTCATCAATATGTTGCAAAGGGATGGAATACCGAGCCCTATAGAAACGGACAGAGCAATGAAATATATTATATCTACGAATGTAATGCTGCGACCTGTGATAAAGCAGCAAAAGATGCTGCAGAGCATGAAATTACCGTAGGCAAAGACAATAAGGTCGTGTTTGGACTCACAGAAGACGGACAGCATACGGTTCGGAAAGTTACGGCAAAGATTGACGTAGACGATACGATCCCGCCAACCTGTGAAACAGAAGGGCAAGGGACAACTACGATTTCGGCAACCGTAAACGGCAAGCCATTGCCATCGGAGAGCTGGACAGGCGCATTGCCGCCCAAAGGCCATACATGGGCAGATACCGTCACATGGAAAGACTGGACAGCAACAGGAGATTCCATAAAGGTAGAAATCAAAAAAGACGAACAAACATCAGAAGAAGTTACCGTCCCGGTTTATCAGGTAACCGCGTCCCGTGCATGTACCGTATGCAAGAAAGAGGATAACTGTACGGGCACATTATCAGCTGCGGATCCGAATCCGAACGCAGGCGGAAACTACATCAAGGTAAAAGCAACCGGCCATAAAGACGCAGCATGCGGAGAAGCCGGCTATACCAACTATGAAGCAACCTTCTACGGAAGAAGCAACAGCTTAAAAGAATCCGAAGAAATCAAAGCAGTAGGTGCAGCCGCGACGAAGAATGTTCCTCATGATGCGTTAGCGCACAGCTTAAGCAACACCGTAAAGGTTGACTGGAAAACACTGACGGAAGAAATCCTTAAAAAAGCAGACGGTACACCGGAGACAACGGCGAGCGGACACGAAATCGGCACGGGAACGTTCACAGTAGAAGCAGGACGCCTCTGCAATAAGTGTAACGAAACCATTCCGGTACCTGTTGATGTAACCGTGACCGGCGGATGCGGTGAAGGCGGCGCGGCCTTTAAAGCGACGGTCAGCGAAGATTATACACCGGAATCAGGTGCAAAACTTACCGTTGAAAATGGCGGCGTCTATACAGATGAGACCTACACTGCGCACAGGTTATACCGTGTTGCTGCCAAAGAAGGCAATTGCGGTGAAGTTTCCTATAACGCGCACTGGCACTGCGAGCAGTGCGGCAAGGATTACAAGAACTCGGATGCTACGACAGAAGTAGAAGTTTCCTTCGAGAAGCAGACTCACCGGTTTGAAAATCCTGAATTTAACTGGAGCGTAGAAGGGAAATCCGCAAATGCGGTATTTACCTGCAGCCGCTGCCAGGCCAAATCAGACGTATACAGTGCAGAAGTCGGCAAAGAAGCCGGCATTGATATTGCCCCGAAGTGCAATGCAACCGGTACGGCATATTATCCGGTCAGCGTGGTGTTTGCTAAAGAGCAGGAAGGCTTTGCAAGCTTAAGGTACGACGATGAAATGATGGTAACCGTGCCTGTTGTAGACCATTCCTTTACAAAAGGAGACGCGGATAACAAAGTATGTGAATGGTGTGGAAAACCACAGTCTGGTCTGGTAAAGGTATCCTATGTTACAAGCACCGGCGTAACGATTCAGGAAAGCTGGTACGATAAGACTGCAACGGAAATTACCGACGCGCCAACTGCTCCCAACCAGAGCGCTTATACGTTCAGCCACTGGGAAGTAAACAAGGTGAAATTAGCAGAAAACACGACGCTTGCAGCTGCTGTTTTGGCAGAGGTGCAGAAAGCCGGCATAACTGCTGTAGAAGTAAAGGCAGTATATACCAAGATAGAAACAGAAGCGAACGTAACCATAGGTTACAAAGGCATTACAAAAGATTCCGAAGCCGCGGTAAAAGTCGCAATCGGATCTGCCTATGAGAAAACGGCAGATACACAGCTTACCGATGCATCTGACAAAACCTGGTATTTCTCCCATTGGGAAAATGAAACGGGCGATGTATTGGGCTACAGTGCGGCGTACAGGATTTTTGTACAGTCCAGTGACGCAATCACGGTTTACGCTGTCTATTCGGAGACAGAACCGTCTGTTACGGCACGTCCCGTTATTTCGATTACCAACAAATACCGTTCTTCTGTGGACGGTGCGTATAAGGTTTCCTTTACGTCTACCATGAATGTACCGGACACCTTTGAAATCGTAGAAAGCGGCGTACTGTATACGACAAAGAAAGAGCTTGCAACAACAAATTCCATGAAAGTGGACAATGCATCCGTAGGGAAAAAGACCATGAGCGGCACAAAGACCAATACCGCCTCGTTCAAAGTCAAAGATCCTGCTACAGTTGTCTATACCTGTGGTTATTTACGGTTCAAAGATAAGGAAACAAGCAAGGAAGAAGTCATTTATACAAGCATTGAAAGCGGATCCTACAACACATTGCAGGATTTGCCGAGTGAAGCGGCTTCCAACTAATGGTTCCCGGTTTTAGGAAGGAGGAGGATGGTCCATGGTAAAGTATGAAACACCGGATATGGAAATCGTTTATTTCTTTACGGATGATATCATTACAGTCAGTGATGATGATACCGACATCGAGCTCTAAGCCGTAAAAGAAACAGCCCCGCGGCAGCTTGGAATGCAGCGGGGCTGTTAGTTCCCTTTACCGCAAAAGCCCGTACCACATATCAGATACGTGGTACGGGCTTTGTTGCGCCTATCTCTAAGCCATAAAAATCTTCCGGAAAATTTATACTTTACTTTGATACAGGAAGCATTTTTACTCCACTGTATATCTTCTATCACACATTCATGCCCCTTTGATTTATCGTAATTAATTCCAACAAGCAGAATTTTGCCGGTATATCCCTTCACCCTAGTCATATAGTCCCGTTCCTTTATCTGGGCAATGGCACTTCTGGCAGACTTTTTCCACTTCGGCTTTACCAAAAGCGCTGGCCGGCTAGCGTTACGCATAGGCAGATATACCACATCTGCAAACCCTTTTCCGGAACGCAGTGTAATTGCCAAGCTTTTTTGCAACACTTGTGGCTCAAAATTTGTTGAATTGTTGCTTGGAGCCTAACAGAGCTGCCAGGTTTTGGATAATTTTCCTTCCTTATTTCCTCTGGCTCCCTTCGGAGTTTCTGTATTTTCTTCATGTCATCGTACTCATTTTTTGCTTCCGGGCTTATCTGGCATTCTTTGCTGAACTCTATGCACCATTTTGAGATGCTTGCCTTTTTCATCACTACTTATTGCACATCACCATACGGTTCACTGCCGCCCCCATCCCAACCATACCCCAGAAAACGGGTGCGACGGCTACCGTAGAGTCATTCAGCACAGCCGTGAGCATATAAGTAAAGGTCGCAAACATCAGGCTGGCGCCGATGATCTCAAGCCCGTCCCTAAAACCCGCATTCCGGTACAGTCGAACGCTTTGGATCACATATAGCAGGTAAAACAAAAGCACGGCTGCTAACGCCGGAATGCCGCTTTGTGTGGCAACCTGCAGATAAAAACAGTGCGGTTTTACGTCAATCTGTGTTTCCGTCCCTTTGTATGCTTTGTCGACATAATCATCCTGCGGATAAGTTACGGTATAGGTATCCGCCCCGGTCCCAAGGATCAGGTTCTTTTGCAGCATCGGCAGCGTCTTTGACCAGATCGTGCCCCGCTCCTCGAAATGCCCTTCCAAAAACGCCGTGGCAAAGCGCGGCGGGCAGTTGATTTTATCCCACTTTCCAAATTTGTTGCAGTAATAATAAGTCCCGTCCTCTCCCTTTTGGAAACGCCAGTCCAGCCCGTCCGCATGCACAAGCAGCGAAACTTTCCCATCCAAAGTGCCAACCTTTA
>CANDKL010000253.1 GCA_947385255.1 uncultured Roseburia sp.
ATATGAGCCGGAAGAATTCGGTGCGAATGAGCTAAGGCAGGTTCTTGCGGCATACGAAGGATACGAGAAGGAAAATTATATGGACATCAGCTGGAATGCATTCTCCGGCGCACTTCTGGCAGCACAGCAGATTTGTGATTACGCGGACAGCACGCAGAACGATTATCTCTATGCAAGAGAGCAGCTTTTGGGTGCGGCCGCAAACCTGACAGAGAAGACGGGCTTGTATCAGCTTTTAGACGCCGTATTAAACGCAGAGGGACAGCTGGCAGACGCAGCTATCTATACCGAGGCCTCCGTTAAAGAGCTGCAGCAGGCTGTTCGGGCGTCCTTAGCTGTTTTGACGAAGCAGAGCGCAACGGATACAGAGGCAGAAGGCGCATTGACGGCCCTTTTGGGCGTCAAGCTGGTGCAAAAGCCGGTTACGCCGCCGCAGCCGCCGCAGACGGAGAAGCCGGACAATAACCAGCAGACGCCGCAGCCGGGGACAACCGTACCGGAGCCGACGGTTCCTAAGAAGGGCGCTGCTAAGACGGTAGGCGGCGTAACCTATCAGGTGACGAAATCCGACGCCGTAAACGGAACAGCTGCCGCAAGTAAGCTGAAGGATACGAATAAAACCGGGGTTACCATTCCTGCCACGGTAGAGATCGAGGGTGTTACATTTAAGGTGACGTCAGTTTCAAGCAAAGCATTCCAGAATGCGAAGAAATTAAACTCGGTTGTCATCGGAGCAAATGTAACCAACATCGGTTCCAAAGCCTTTTTCAACTGCAAGAAGCTGAAAAAAATCACATTTAAGGGCGTAAAAGCGCCGAAGCTCGGCTCCAAGGCCTTTCAGGGAATCGTAGCAAAGAGCAAGATTACGGTTCCAAAGAAAATGAAAAAGAAGCAGTTAAACAGCTTAAAGACTGCTTTAAAGAAGGCTGGCGTGAGTAAAAAGGCATCTTATAAGAAGAAATAAAAAGGAATAGTGGTTGCATTTCTCATCCGGCTGTGTTACTATGTAGAAAGCGATTTGCAAAGCTTGACAGGTAAATGCCGGGAGGGTGTCCAGTAAGCCGCCTCACACAGCACAGAGAGAAGAAGCCGTTGGCTGGAAGCTTCTTTATGTAAGGGGATGTCTGAATTTTCGCACCGGAGCAGCATGGGTGAAGCCACAGTAGCCCGTGACGTTTTGTGCACGTTACGCATAAAAGGAGTGCTTAAGAGATTTCTCTTAGGAATGAGGGTGGTATCACGGAGTCATCCGTCCCTGGAAACGGGGATGGGTGGCTTCTTTTTATGCTCTGCTTTTTACAAAAAAAGAGCAGAAAATGAAAAAAAGGAGAACTGATATGAAAGAAAAATTGCAGAAAATCAAGAGCGAAGCAATTGAGAAAATCGCGGCGTCGGATAATCTGGCCAGGTTAAATGACGTCCGTGTGGCTGTCCTGGGCAAGAAGGGCGAGCTGACAGCCGTGATGAAATCCATGAAGGAGCTGCTGCCGGAGGAGCGTCCGGCATTTGGGCAGCTGGTCAACGATGTGCGGTCCGAAATTGAAAAGAAGCTGGAGGAAGCGAAGGCGGAGCTGGAGGCTAAGGAGCTTAAGCTTAAGCTTCAGAAGGAGGTCATTGACGTCACGCTTCCGGCGAAGAAGAACCGGGTCGGCCACAGGCATCCGAATACGATTGCACTGGAAGAGGTAGAGCGTATTTTTATCGGTATGGGCTATGAGGTCGTAGAGGGCCCGGAGGTGGAGCTGGATTACTATAACTTTGAGGCGCTCAATATCCCGGCGAACCATCCGGCGAAGGATGAGCAGGATACGTTTTATATCAACAACGAAATTGTGCTCCGTACACAGACCTCGCCGGTACAGGTGCGCGTGATGGAACAGGGAAAGCTTCCAATTCGTGTGATTGCGCCGGGGCGCGTATTCCGTTCGGACGAGGTGGATGCGACGCATTCTCCATCCTTTCATCAGATTGAAGGGCTTGTGATTGATAAGCACATTACATTTGCAGATTTAAAGGGTACGCTGGCAGAGTTTGCAAGGGAGCTTTTCGGGGAGGAGACGCGGGTGAAATTCCGGCCGCATCATTTTCCGTTTACAGAGCCAAGCGCGGAGGTAGACGTTACCTGCTTTAAATGCGGCGGCAAGGGCTGCCGGTTCTGTAAGGGCAGCGGCTGGATCGAAATTTTAGGCTGCGGCATGGTGCATCCGAAGGTGTTAAGGATGAGCGGAATCGATCCGAAGGAGTATTCCGGATTTGCGTTCGGCGTCGGTTTAGAGCGGATTGCACTGCTGAAATACGAAATAGACGACATGCGCCTGCTTTATGAAAATGACAGCAGATTTTTGAAGCAGTTCTAAGAGAGGGAGGATGCGAGATGAACACTTCACTGGAATGGGTAAAGGCATTGGTTCCGGGACTTGACGTGACGGAACAGGAATATATGGACGCGATGACGCTGTCCGGGACAAAGGTAGAGGGATTCCGGAAGCTGGACGCGGATTTGGATCAGATTATCGTCGGACAGATTCAAAAAATTGAGCGGCATCCGGATGCGGATAAGCTGATTGTCTGCCAGGTGGATATCGGAAGAGAAGCAGATATCCAGATTGTAACCGGAGCGCCGAATGTATCGGAGGGAGACAAGGTTCCTGTCGTGCTTCCGGGCGGACGCGTAGCAGGCGGCCATGACGGCAGTGTAACGCCGGGCGGCATTCCGATTAAAAAGGGAAAGCTAAGAGGCGTAGAATCCGACGGCATGATGTGCTCCATTGAGGAGCTTGGCTCAAGCCGCGAGATGTATCCGGAAGCGCCGGAGCTTGGAATTTATATTTTCAGGGAGGACGTAGAGGTCGGCGCGGACGCGGTTGGCCTGCTGGGCCTGCACGACGCGGTATTTGAGTACGAGATCACGTCGAACCGCGTAGACTGCTTTTCCGTGCTCGGCATTGCCAGAGAGGCGGCCGCTACGTTTGGTAAGGAATTTCAGCCCCCGGTCGTTACGGAAACGGGCAACAGCGAGGACGTCAATGATTTTATTCGGGTAACGGTAAAGGATACGGATTTGTGCTCCCGCTATGTGGCAAGGGTGGTGAAAAACATCCGGCTTGCACCGTCGCCGAAGTGGATGCAGAGACGTCTGGCTGCGCAGGGGATCCGCCCCATCAACAACCTGGTGGATATTACCAACTACGTCATGGAGGAGTACGGACAGCCAATGCATGCGTACGATCTGGATACGATTGCGGGAAAAGAGATTGTTGTAAGGCGTGCGTCAAAGGGAGAGACGTTTGTGACGTTGGACGGACAGGAGCGTACGTTAGACGACAGCGTGCTGATGATCTGCGACGCCGATAAGCCGGTCGGAATTGCCGGAATTATGGGCGGCGAAAATTCCATGATCACGGACGATGTGAAGAGCATGCTGTTTGAGGCGGCCTGCTTTGACGGCACCAACATCCGCCTTTCCAGTAAGAAAATCGGACTGCGTACGGACGCTTCCTCCGTATTTGAAAAGGGACTGGATCCGAATCAGGCGCTCGAAGCGATGAACCGCGCCTGTCAGCTCATTGAGGAGCTGGGCGCAGGAGAGGTCGTCGGCGGAGCCGTCGATATTTATCCGGTGAAAAAAGAGGGCAGGCGCATTCCGTTTGAGCCGGAGAAATACAACCGCCTGCTTGGTACGCAGATTGCGAAGGAGGAGATGCTTTCCTATTTTGCGCGCCTGGAGCTTTCCTACGATGAAGAGGCAAATGAGATCGTCATACCGTCCTGGCGGCAGGATTTGGAATGCGATGCGGATCTTGCCGAGGAGGCTGCGCGGTTCTTTGGCTATGACAATATTCCGACGACGCTGCCGAACGGAGAAGCGACCACAGGAAAGCTGTCCTTTAAGCTGCGCATTGAGGAAGCGGCAAGGGATATTGCGGAATTCTGCGGATTTTCGCAGGGAATGTGCTACTCCTTTGAAAGCCCGAAGGTATTTGATAAGCTTTTGATTGCGCCGGATTCCAGGCTGCGGGATACCGTAACGATTGCAAATCCTCTGGGCGAGGATTTCAGTATTATGCGTACAACGCCGTTAAACGGAATGCTGACCTCGCTGTCTGTGAATTATAATCGAAGAAACAAGGATGTCCGCCTGTATGAGCTTGGCAATATTTACCTGCCGAAGCAGCTTCCGGTAACGGAGCTTCCCGAGGAGCGCATGCAGTTTACGCTGGGAATGTATGGCGAGGGTGATTTCTATACGTTAAAAGGCGTAGTGGAAGAATTTTTTGCCAAGGTCGGGATGCACGAAAAGCCCTCCTACCATCCGAAGGCCGGCCGGCCGTATCTGCATCCGGGCCGTCAGGCAGATATTTTTTATAAAGGAAAGGCCGTAGGGTATCTCGGAGAGGTACATCCGCTTGTGGCGGCAAATTATGCAATCAAGAACCGTGTCTATCTGGCGGTACTGGATATGCCGGAAATTGTGGCGCGGGCAAGCTTTGACCGTAAATATCAGGGAATCGCCCGGTTCCCGGCGTCAAACCGCGATCTCAGCATGGTTGTGCCGAAGGAAATCTTAGCCGGCGACATTGAGAAGGTATTTGACGCAAAGAGATCGGAAGAGCACACGTCTGAACTCCA
>CANDKL010000254.1 GCA_947385255.1 uncultured Roseburia sp.
GTAAAGGTCGTGACGTATGACGGGCGTGCTTATCTGAATGTCGTCGATCAGAAGTTTGATGTGATTATGGTGGATGCCTATCAGGATATTACGATTCCGTTTCAGATGTCGTCGCTGGAATTTTTTACGCTTGTGAAGGAGCATTTGAAGGAGGACGGCGTGATGGTTGTGAATATGAATATGCGCGGGCAAAAGAAAGGCAATATCAACCAGTATCTTGCAGATACAATTTCTGCAGTATTCGGGGAGATCTATACGGCGGATGTTCCGGGAACGACAAACCGGGAGTTATATGCATCCAATTCCGGTACGCTGCTTTCTGCTTTTGCAGAAAACCGCAGTGAGATTTCGGATCCGAATCTGAGCGGTATGATGGAGCGGGTTGCTGAGGGCATAAAAGCCTATGAGGCAGGTACGTACTGCATGACGGATGATAAGGCTCCGGTAGAGCTTTTGGGAATGCGTGTAATTGATGATTTGATTTTCGGGGAGATTGCATATTATAAGCAGGTTGTGGAAGAAAAGGGAATTTCCGGGCTGTTGGATGAGCTGCGGTAATAGAGGAAGCCCCCGTCATACGCGAAGGGTATGCCGGAGGCTTCCAGGGGAGGATAAGTATTCTTGCATCTTTTGTAGGTGTCCCCAATGAGCGGTGGGGGATTTGTCTCATTGGGAACATTTATAGTATGGATCAGAAGCGAAGCGTTTATACATCTATTTTTTAAATCTATCACAATTTTTTAACAATTGAAGGTATTGTAATCTATAGTTCGTTCGACTATAATAATCAGATAACAATCGCATTTTAGAGGAAAGAGGTTTTGCGTATGAAGAAAAAATTTTATTCCAGTCTGGCGCTTTTTATGTGCGCGGTATTTTTGTTTGCCGGCTGTCAGGGCAGCGGGCCTGCAGACGGGGCCAAGCAGCAGGAGGTTCAGGAGACAGAGAAGAAATCAGAGGTTCGATCGGCATTTGTAGAGGAAAAGGCGCCTCAGACCGAAGAGCTGGCGGAGGATACGCAGGTACAGACAGAGCTGGATACAGAGGCTTTGCCGGAACCGGAGACGCAAATGATGCCGGAAACCGAAAGTGAAACCGAGTCTGAAAGTGAGGCCGAAACGGAAACGGAGACGGAAACCGAGAGTGAGACGGAGATCAATGGAGTGAGCGCCATTGTAGCGTCCGAAAAGACGTTTGACTATGTTGCGCTGGGCAATTCTGTTACCTGCAATGACGTAGAAGAGGGCCACTGGTGGGGCAGCTGGGGGATGGCGTCTTCCTCTGAGGATAAGGATTACATACATCTGGTATCAAGATGGCTGGGAGGCCAGACGCCAAAATCCGTGACGACGACGGTATTGGATTTGAAAAAATGGGAGGTGGCACAGGATCGGAATGCCATCTTAAAGGATTATGAGGGATATTTTAATGAACATACGGATCTTGTCACCATTCAGACCGGAGAGAATATCACTTCTTTTAAAGAAACGCTCGGCGGCGACTATGCCAGTCTGGTGAAGCTGATTAAGGAGAAAGCGCCAAATGCGCAGATTCTGATGTTAGGAGAGGTATTGTGGCCGTCTGAAGATATCGAAGCGGCAAAGCGGGGCGCCTGCAATGCATACGGCGTACCCTTTGTGGAGATGACAGACTTTTTGAATGGATACGATGCGTTTTACCGTTCTGCAATCGGTGCGGTGGTATCCGGTGCGGACGGCGGATCGCATACCATTACAGATGAGGTTGTGGCAGCGCACCCCAATGACGAGGGAATGGCATGCATCGCCCAGCTGGTAATCAACCATATTTCAGTACGTTAGAGCGTGTCTGAAAGGAGAAGTACTCGTTCAGTAAAATACAAAACACAAGATGGAGGTTTTTATGTTAGAACAATCTTACTATGACAAGGCGGATGAAATCATCAGCCAGCATGGGACGGTGCAGCGGTTTTTGATTCCGATTATCCAGGATATCCAGAGCTATTACCGCTATCTGCCGCCGGAGCTTTTGAGCTATGTCGCAAAGAAGCTGGGCATCAACGAAGCGAAGGCATACAGTGTCGCAACGTTTTATGAGAATTTTTCCTTTGAAGCCAAAGGGAAATACGTTATCCGCGTATGTGACGGTACAGCCTGCCATGTGCGCAAGTCAACGGCGATTATAGAGCAGATTTATAAGGAAACCGGGCTTGGCAGGGGAAAGCATACGACAGACGATATGCTTTTTACACTGGAAACGGTATCCTGCCTGGGAGCCTGCGGCTTGGCTCCGGTGCTTACGGTAAATGATGTGGTGCACCCGGCCATGACGCCGGAGAAGGTGCATGAATTGTTTGAAGAATTGAAAGGTGCGAACGGATAAATGAGAATAGAAAACAGAGAAGCTTTGGAGAAGAGGCGTGAGGCTGCGAAGGCTGCAATGAAACGGCCGGCACGTCGGATTTTAGTTTGTGCAGGTACGGGCTGCCTGGCAGGCGGTTCCGCAAAAATATACGATAAATTTACGGAGCTTGCGGCAGAAATGGAAGGCGTTGAGGTAGAATTTGGGGCGGAGATTGCCCATACAGAGGTAAAGAGAAGCGGATGCCACGGGTTCTGCGAGATGGGGCCTCTGGTTCGGATTGAGCCTCAAAATTATCTCTATGTGAAGGTAAAGGAAGAGGACTGCGAGGAAATTTTCGAAGAGTCGATCAAAAACGATCGCCCGGTAGAGCGTCTTCTCTACGAAGAGGACGGCGTCAGATACGAGACGCAGGAGAAGATTCCGTTCTATGAGAAGCAAATGCGCCTGGTGTTAAAAAACTGCGGTCATATTGATGCGGAGAATATCAATGAGTATATTGCGGTAGGCGGTTATCAGGCACTGGAAAAGGCGTTGTTTGAAATGACACCGGAGCAGGTCGTAGATGAGATTATGGAGTCCAATTTAAGAGGACGCGGCGGCGGAGGCTTTCAGACCGGCTATAAATGGAAGCAGGTCGCGCGTCAGAAGACCGGGGACAAATATGTTGTTTGTAACGGAGATGAAGGCGATCCCGGTGCATTTATGGATCGAAGCGTGATGGAGGGCGATCCGCATAAGATGTTAGAGGGGATGATGATTGCAGGTTATGCAGTCGGCGCCCAAAACGGCTACATTTACGTGCGTGCGGAATACCCGCTGGCGATTAACCGTTTAAAGCTGGCAATTGCCCAGGCAAGCGAGGCAGGGCTTTTGGGCGATCATATTCTGGGGACGGATTTCAGCTTCCAGATACATATCAACCGCGGAGCGGGCGCATTTGTCTGCGGAGAGGGCAGTGCGCTGACAGCGTCGATAGAAGGCGAACGCGGCATGCCCAGAACCAAGCCGCCCAGAACGGTAGAGCAGGGCCTGTTTGCAAAGCCTACCGTATTAAATAATGTAGAAACCTATGCGAACGTGCCGATGATCATCAATGAAGGCGCGGCATGGTACCATACCATCGGAACAGAGGGAAGTCCCGGTACAAAAGCCTTTGCACTGACCGGAAGCGTGAAGCATACCGGGTTAATTGAGGTACCGATGGGTACGGATCTGCGCAAAATTGTATACGATATCGGCGGCGGCGTGAAGAACGACGTGCCGTTTAAGGCCGTGCAGATCGGAGGCCCCTCCGGCGGATGCCTTGTGACAAGCAATCTGGACGTTGCACTGGACTTTGACTCCCTGAAAAAGCTAAACGCGATGATCGGCTCCGGCGGGCTGGTTGTGATGGATGAGAATACCTGTATGGTCGAGGTGGCCCGTTTCTTTATGAACTTTACCCAGAACGAAAGCTGCGGCAAGTGCGTGCCGTGCCGCGAGGGGACAAAGAGAATGCTGGATATTTTAGAGGACATCGTTGCAGGCAAGGGGACGAAAGAGTCGCTTAAGACCTTAGAGGAGCTGGGGGAAGCGATTACGAATACAGCGCTTTGCGGATTGGGCAAAAGCGCGGCGCTTCCGGTGCTTTCCACACTCCGAAATTTCCGGGAGGAATATCTGGAGCATGTGGAACACAAGCGCTGCAGAACCGGCACCTGTCAGGCACTGATGCAGTATAAGATCAAGCCGGAGCTGTGCAGGGGCTGCTCGAAGTGTGCAAGGAACTGTCCGGTCAATGCAATCAGCGGTAAAGTAAAGGAACCTTTTGTAATCGATCAGGATACCTGTATCAAATGCGGCACCTGCCTGGATAACTGCCCGTTTGGTGCGATTGTGAAGGAAAGTTAGGAGGAGCATAGGATGGATTATATTACAATAGATTCCAAGAAAGTACCGATCGAAGGAGAGAAAAACGTCCTTTCCTTAATCCGTAAGGCCGGCATTGATCTGCCGACGTTTTGTTATCATTCCGAGCTGTCGATTTATGGGGCGTGCCGTATGTGCGTGGTAGAAGACGACAGGGGCAGGATTTTTGCCTCCTGCTCCGAACAGCCCAGGGCCGGTATGGTGATCTACACCAATACCAAGCGCATTCAGAGCTACCGTAAATTAATCATAGAATTGCTGCTTGCGTCCCACGACAGAGATTGTACCGTCTGTCATAAGAACGGCATGTGCGAGCTGCAGTCGTTAGCCTA
>CANDKL010000255.1 GCA_947385255.1 uncultured Roseburia sp.
ATTCCCTTGAGTGCCTACCGTATCCATGATGTAAATCTGCGTCCCCTGCTGATCTGCAACTGCCATATAATTTCCGCAAATGTCTACGATAGGGTTTTGCATTTCAAATGCCTGATTCCAAATCAGATTATCGGACATATCCAGGTAAAATGCACCATCGTTATTATACCGCAGGATATTGCCGGCAAAGCTCTCGTACTTTGTCGCCTCGCTGTCGCTGCGTTCCATTTGGGAGCGTATCTCAAAGGCTTCGTATTCCTTCAAATTATAATAGATACCCGCAGCCCCGACGCCAATTGCCAGAATAACGGCTGCCGCCGCAATGCAGATTATAATTTTCCGGCGGCGCTTTCTGGTCTCCTGCTCTATTTCCTCTGTATCCGTTTCTATGGTACGGAATTTTTGTTTTCTTATGTCTGTCATTCATGCTGTCCTCTCATTGTCAATCTGTTTTCCCATTATAACACAAGTGTTTTGCTGACGGCTACTGCTTTTCCCACTTTTCACTGTCTTTTCAAAAGTGACGCTCAGAGCAGATCCCCGTCTCACGAAAGGTAACGTTTTCTTACGGAAGGATGATTCTCTGGCCCGCATAGATATAATCCTGATCCTCAATTGCATTTGCTTCGCACAAAGGACCAATCATACTGTAGGTCTGATATATTTTATAACAGATTCCGCGCAGGCTATCTCCCTTTTGTACAATATAATATCCCTGGCTGCGGTACTTTTGAACCTCGTCCTGCTCCGTTTGCCCTGCTGCAGGCATGTCCCCTTGAGCCGGTGCATTCTGATCCCCGCCGGCAGGCGCTTCTCCCTGAGACGGCGGGCTCTGATTCCCGTCAGCCGGCACTTCTCCCTGAGACGACGTGCTCTGATCCCCGCTGGCAGACGGTTCTCCCTGAGACGGCGGGACCTGATTCCCGTCAGCCGGCGCTTCTTCCTGCACCGGTGGATTCGGACTCACTGCGGCAGCTGCTCCTGCCTGCGGCGACGCGCCCTGATCCCCGCCTGCAGACGCTTCTCCCTGAGACGGCGGGGCCTGCTCCTCTGCGGGCTGCGCGCCAGGGGCAGCTTCCTGTCCCTCCAGCTGTGTCAGCGCTGCTGCGGCCTCCTCCCTGAGACGGGTTTCTCCCGCCGCCTCCTCAAGCGGATAGACATTCCCGCTGATTGTCTCCACCGAAACCTGATTTTTTTCATCCTCCTCTTCCTGCTCGGTAGATTCTATAGCGAGAGACATCACGGATATGGTTTGCTCCATATGCTCCATCCTGCGGATATTCCCCAAAAGCATTACGCTGACCGCACAAAGCAAAATTACCATAAGCAGCGAACTCAGATAGGACAGAATGCCTGTCCCACGCTGGCATGTCTGCTCCTTCTTTTCGTGCATCATAGCACGATAGTGCTTCGCGGCCCGATCCTCGATTTCTTCTGTCGGCATTTCCTGCCCACAGGCTGCTTCGCGCTTGCTGATCATGTATTCCTGCATTCCGGGATTCTTTTCATAATAAATAAAATACCCTTCCTTTCGGGTCAGATGCCCGCTCTTCCACATGTAAAACGCTTCCTCCCGCTCTTTTGAGTCCATCAGGAAAAAGAACTGGTACGGACTGACAAAATTGTCCCTGTGCGCCTCCTCCATTTCCTTTGTCACTAGAAGCTCGTTCCCCGGAATGTCCAATACCCAGCCCACTACCTCGCTTTTCCCGAAAAACTGCTTTAGATCCTTATGTATCCGCCTCCATGTATCGTCATTCAGCTCCGGCAGCCCTTCCGCAAAAGCGCTGTTTTCCACCTGAATCGCCCCGCAGATAAACGCGCAGCTTCGATTGGAAAAGTGGTTGATTTCTCCGACTAAAATCAACATCCTTGGAAGAAGCTCTCCTGCCTCATAGGACAAGCCTCCCTGACAGTCGCCCATTGTGTATATCTGTGTCGGATGCAGGTATGTATAAACATAATCCTCCATATAAATCCGAAAATCCTTCTCCGGATTTCCAATCTGACGTATATTTTTCGGAAGCTTGCCCTCTGTGCTTTTATCCGTCTGCTGTATGATTTCGATCATGCTGATCCCCTCTTTCTCATGATATAATCGGAACCTTTTTCCAACCCTACTCTAACACAGCTTTTCCGAATATTTTGCAAATCTCTGACAGCGGTCCGGAAAAAATCTCGACAAAAAAACACGCCGGATCCCAAAATCCAACGTGCTTTTTCTTTTCACGCTTAAAGCTCCCTTCTGCCTTCTAAAGCGCGCAGCAGCGTCACTTCATCAATATATTCCAGATCGCCTCCTACCGGAACCCCGCTGGCAATCCTCGTCACCTTAATTCCGGTAGGCTTAACCAGCTTGCTGATGTACATTGCCGTCGTCTCACCCTCCAGGCTTGAATTCGTAGCAATAATTACTTCATCTACATCCTTCTGCAAACGCACCAGAAGCTCCTTTAAACGAATATCCCCCGGCCCTATCCCGAGCATAGGGGAAATCGCTCCGTGCAAAACATGATAAACGCCCTCATATTTGCCTGTTTTCTCGTAGGCAGCCAAATCCCTGCTGTTTTCCACGACCATCAGGGTACGGTGATCCCGTTTCTCATTCTTGCAGATCGGACAGAGCTCCTCGTCGGTGAGCGTGCAGCATTCCCTGCAGTAACGCACATTGCTGCGCGCCTCTGTAATGGCGCCGGCCAGGCTCTCAACATTTTCCTTGGGCATATTTAAAATATGGAAAGCCAGACGCTGTGCGGACTTGCTGCCGATTCCGGGCAGGCGGGACAGCTCTTCTACCAGGCGGTTAATCTGGCTGCTGTAATAATCCATACCCGCACCGCCTTAAAATGGCAGGCCGCCCAACCCGCCGCCGATTCCACCGGTTATCTTCGACATGGAAGCGGCTGAGAACTCCTCCAGCTCACGCAGCGCTTCGTTTGTTGCCGCCATAATCAGATCCTCTAACATTTCGATATCGTCCGGATCGACAACCTCTTCCGACAATTTGATTTTGGTAATCTCACGCTTGCCGGATACCGTTACCTCTACCGCGCCGCCTCCCGCGGAAGCTGTAATTTCCTTTTCCTCTACTTCCTTTTGTGCCTCCTCCATCTGACGCTGCATCCTTTGCGCCTGCTTCATAAGATTATTCATATTTCCCGGCATCCCGCCGGCATATCCGCCTCTTTTTGCCATCGTTTCTCCTTTCCCTTATTCCTCATAGGTAATCTCCATATTGATTACCTGTTCTAAATCCACATGATCCGCTTCAAAAGGACGATTCGTATCATTCTCCCGGATGACAACTGTCACGCGGCTGCCAACTGCTTCCGCAATGGCATGCTCCAGCTGCCTATGCTCCTCCTCCCTGGCACAGTAGCCCGCTGCCATCGTATCCTCAAATACCAGCACCAGCTCGCCGTCTCCGCCAAGCGTGGGGCGCGCTTTTTCAAGGTAAGCCCTGGAAAGGCCCGGAAGGCCTGCCAGAATATTTCTCCAGTTCTTTACTGCCCGCTCTACGTCCTTTGGAACGGCACCAGGCAGCTGCGGAGGCTCTTTGGCTTCCTGCTTAGGCGCCGGCGTGGCGGCAGGGGCTGCCGCACGAACTGTAATCCCTTCCTCCAGCTTTTTTTCCAGTTGCTCGATCCGCTCAATCAGGGAGCTGTAATCCTGCTCCATCTGGGGCCTGCAGAGCTTAATCAGCGCAATTTCCAAAAGCACGCGCTTCTGGGAGGAATACCGCATCTGGCCGGACAGCTCGGAAAAAATACGAATATAACGGATCAGCGTCTCTTCTCCGATCTGCTGCGCGTCCTCCATCAGCCGTTTCATATTTTCGGAAGACATATCCAGCGCCTCAATCATTCCGCCCGAGCTTTTCAGCAGAAGCATATTCCGCAAATACCAGATAAAATCCACCACAAACTGCCCGAGTTCCCTGCCGTCTGCGACCAGTGTTTCCACAGAGGATATGACGCCTGCCACATCCCTGGCAAGCACCTTTGCAAACAGCTCTCCAAACACCTCTGTATCCACGGCCCCCAGCACCTCAAGCACCTTATCGTAGGTCAGCCGCTGCCCCATATAAAAAGCAATGCACTGATCCAAAAGACTTAATGCATCGCGCATTGCACCGTCTGCAGATCTGGCAATGTAACGAATGGCACGCTCGTCTGCCTCGATCTGCTCAATTTGCAGAAGCTCCTCCAAACGCCCGCAAATCGTATCTACGGAAATGCGCTTAAAATCAAATCTCTGACATCTGGACAAAATGGTGACCGGTATTTTGTGCGCCTCTGTCGTTGCCAGAATAAAAATCACATAGGACGGCGGCTCCTCCAGGGTTTTCAGCAGTGCATTAAACGCCCCTATCGACAGCATATGCACCTCATCTATAATATAAACCTTATATCTGCCCTCGGTTGGGCGGTAGGTAACTTCCTCCCGGATTTCACGGATGCTTTCCACGCCGTTATTTGATGCGGCATCAATTTCAATGACATTCATGGAATTACCCATGGCAACAGCCCGGCAGGA
>CANDKL010000256.1 GCA_947385255.1 uncultured Roseburia sp.
TACACAGTAGAGAACACTCTTTCCCTACACGACGCTCTTCCGATCTCAGCCCGTATTCCGCGAGCAAGGCGTCTTCGGACATGCTGGTGAAGGCCTATGTGGATACGTATCATTTTCCGGCGAATATTACGAACTGTTCGAATAATTACGGGCCATACCAGTTCCCGGAGAAGCTGATTCCGTTGATTATCAATAATGCGCTGCACGGCAGGAAGCTTCCGGTGTATGGGGACGGCAAGAATGTCCGCGACTGGCTGTATGTGGACGACCATGCAAAGGGCATTGATATGGTGATTGAGAAAGGGCGTCTGGGTGAAACGTATAATATCGGCGGGCACAATGAGAAGCAGAATATCGAGATTGTGCATATCATTTTGGATACGCTCCTTGAGATGCTTCCGGAGGACGATGAGAGGCGGAAGCTTGTGAGCAGGGATCTGATTACGTATGTGGAGGACCGCAAGGGACATGACAGGCGGTATGCGATAGCGCCGGACAAGATCAAAAGCGAGATTGGCTGGGAGCCGGAGACGATGTTTCAGGATGGAATCAGAAAGACGATTGCATGGTTCTTTAAGCATGAGGACTGGATGGCAAATGTCACCAGCGGAGATTATCAGAAATATTACGACGATATGTATCAAAATAAATAAGGTTTGGCAGAAAGAAGGGTTACGCTTTTTTGGATGGCGGTAAGCCTTCTTTCTTGCGGCATGAGAGGAGTAAGAAATGAAAGGGATTATTTTGGCAGGCGGCGCGGGGACAAGGCTTTATCCGATTACGAAGGCGATCAGCAAGCAGATTATGCCGATTTATGACAAGCCGATGATCTACTATCCGCTTTCTACGCTGATGCTGGCAGGGATCCGGGAGGTTTTGATTATTTCTACGCCAAGGGATCTGCCGGTGTTTGAGGAGCTGCTGGGCTCTGGCGAGCAGCTGGGGATGCGGCTTTGCTACGCGGTGCAGACAGAGCCGAGAGGACTTGCCGATGCGTTTCTGATTGGAGAGGAATTTATCGGTAAGGACGCGGTGGCACTGGTGCTGGGCGACAATATTTTCTATGGGCAGAGCTTTTCACGCGTGCTTCGGAATGTGGCAGAGCGTACCGAAAAGCAGCCCGGCGCTACGATTTTCGGATATTATGTCAGAGATCCGAGAGAATACGGCGTGGTGGAATTTGACGAGGAGGGACGGGCGTTATCCATTGAGGAAAAGCCGGAGCATCCGAAGTCCAATTATGCCGTGCCGGGACTCTATTTTTACGATAACAGTGTAGTGGAAATTGCAAAGCAGGTGAAGCCCTCTGCGCGTGGTGAAATTGAAATTACAAGCGTCAATAACGCCTATCTGGAGCAGGGAACGCTTTCGGTGGAGACGCTCGGGCGCGGCTTTGCGTGGCTGGATACCGGGAATCACGATATGCTTTTGGCAGCGGCGGATTTTGTGTCCGCGTTCCAGAAAAGGCAGGGGCTTTATATTTCCTGCATTGAGGAAATTGCCTACAAGCGGGGCTTTATTGATAAGGAACAGCTGATAAAATTAGCGCAGCCTCTTTTAAAGACGGATTACGGAAGGTATCTGGTCGAGGTTGCGGAAGGATTATAGAAGAGGAAAAGAGTATGGGAAAAATAAAAGTAACGGAGGACTGCAATGGGATTGCAGGGTTAAAGGTCATTGAGCCGGCTGTATTTGGAGATGCGCGCGGTTATTTTATGGAGACCTATAATTACAATGATTTTAAAGAAGCGGGAATCGACTGTGTCTTTGTGCAGGACAACCAGTCGGCTTCCAAAAAGGGCGTGCTGCGCGGGCTGCATTTTCAGATCCACTATCCGCAGGACAAGCTGGTGCGCGTCATTTGCGGCGAGGTATTCGATGTGGCGGTGGATCTGCGGGAGGGTTCAAATACCTTTGGAAGGTGGTTCGGCGTAGTGCTTTCCGCCGAGAACAAGAAGCAGTTTTTTATTCCGAAGGGCTTTGCACATGGGTTTGTCGTGTTGAGCGAGTATGCGGAGTTCTGTTATAAGGTGACGGATTTTTATCATCCGAACGACGAGGGCGGCCTGCTTTGGAAGGATCCGGATATCGGTGTGAGATGGCCGATGCCGGAGGGAATGACAGAAGAGGACCTGATCCTATCGGACAAGGATAAGGTGTGGGGCGGCATAAAGGCGTATGCCAAAGCGAAGGAGCAGTAAGAGGGAATTTTATGGCGGAACCAAAAAAAACAGATATCCCTGGAGGCGCGCATGGCCTGCGGCAGCAAAGAAACCAGGGATTGTCACCGGCGGGGGTCTATGCAAGCAGAAAGCTGATTGCCCGCCTTTCTGTGAATGATTTTAAGACGAAATTTGCAGGCTCCTACTTAGGGATTATCTGGGCGTTTGTGCAGCCTGTAATTATGATATTTGTATACTGGTTCGTATTTGAAAAGGGCTTAAAGCCGCTTCCGGTAACGGACGCGGCGGGAGAAACCGTGCCGTTTCTGCTGTGGATGATGGCGGGCTTAGTTCCCTGGTTTTTTTTCAGTGATGCATTGAGCGGCGGCACACGGGCGCTTCTGGACTATTCGTACCTGGTCAAAAAGGTGGTATTCCGGATCGACATACTGCCGATTGTAAAGGTGATTTCCGCGGTGTTTGTGCATCTGTTCTTTCTGGCGTTTGAGGTGCTTGTGTATGCGCTGTACGGGTATTACCCTGATTTGTATACGGTGCAGGTGTTGTATTATTCCGTCTGCCTGTTTGTGCTCGTTTTGGGGCTTACCTATCTGACAAGTGCGCTGGTGGTCTTTTTCCGAGATTTAAACCAGGTCATTAATATTGTACTGCAGGTGGGAATCTGGGCGACGCCGATTATGTGGAATATGGATACGATGGAGATCGGATCGGGGCTTAAGACAGTTTTGATGCTGAATCCCTTATATTATATTGTGCAGGGCTACCGGGACTCTTTGATTGGGAAGACGGCCTTTTGGGAACGGCCGGGGCTTACGGTGTACTTCTGGGTCTTTGCGCTGGGATTTTTGATTCTTGGGACAGGCGTATTTAAAAAGCTGCGGATGCATTTTGCGGATGTATTATAGAATTGTCTTTTGAATGCATTTTGCAGATGTATTGTAGAAAGGTTAGGACTCATGGGTGATATTGCAATTAAGGTGGAACAGGTGAGCAAGGTGTATCACCTGTACGACCGCCAGCGGGACAGGCTGAAAGACGCCTTAAACCTGCCGGGCAGGAAATGCTATCGGGAGCATTTTGCCCTGGATAAGCTGGACTTTGAAATCAAAAAGGGCGAAACAGTAGGCATTATCGGAACGAATGGTTCGGGGAAATCCACCATTTTAAAAATTATTACCGGTGTGTTGAATCCGACCGGAGGCGAGGTGACCGTGGACGGGCGGATTTCCGCGCTGTTAGAGCTTGGGGCCGGTTTTAATATGGAATATACCGGAATTGAAAATGTTTATCTGAACGGTACGATGATTGGCTTTACAAATGAAGAGATAGACGAGCGGCTTTCGGATATTCTGGAATTTGCGGATATCGGGGAGTTTGTCAACCAGCCGGTCAAGACGTATTCCTCCGGAATGTTTGTGCGTCTGGCGTTTGCAGTGGCCATTAATATCGATCCGGAGATTTTGATTGTAGATGAGGCGCTTTCGGTGGGAGATGTGTTTTTCCAGTCCAAGTGCTACCACAAGTTTGAAGAGTTTAAGAAGATGGGGAAAACCATCCTTTTTGTCAGCCATGATCTGGGTAGTATTACGAAGTACTGCGATCGGGCGATTTTGCTGAATAAGGGGCACAAGCTGTTCGAGGGGACGCCGAAGGAAGCGGTGGACATGTATAAGCGGGTGCTGGTCAATCAGCTGGACGATGACGAAGAAGGGGGCAGGACCATCTGGGATCAGGGCGGCGGAGAGGCGCTTTGGCGGAGTACGCTGCCGATCAATCCGGAGGTGCTTGAGTACGGGAGCAAGCTGGCGGAGATTGTGGATTTTGCGTTTGTGGATGCAAACGGGCGGTACAGCAATGTGATTGAAAAGGGCTCGGAGCTGACGGTGAAGATGAAGGTATTGTTTCACGAGGACATTGCGGAGCCGATTTTTGCGTTTTCGTTCAAAAATCTGCTGGGGATTGAGCTGTGCGGAACCAATACCATGTTTGAAAAAATTGAGATTACGCCGAAGCGCGCGGGGGATGTGCAGGTGATTTCGTTTACGCAGAGCATGGATCTGCAGGGCGGGGAGTATCTGCTGTCGTTAGGGTGCACGGGGTATCCGCACGGGGAGTTTACGGTGTATCACAGACTATACGATGTTTGTAATCTGACGGTGGTATCGACGAAGAATACGGTGGGATATTATGATATGAACACGAGGATTTTGGTGGAGTAGCGTAGTTTTGGCCCGGCTGTGGTTTTGGAAGGAAAGGGGGTAAGGATCATGTATGCAATGTTGATTTTAGATCG
>CANDKL010000257.1 GCA_947385255.1 uncultured Roseburia sp.
AATCCGCCTGCTGAACCAGATACGGGGAACGGATCCGGTGCTTTCCAAAGCGCAGGTGCGATACGGTAAGCCCGCCGGACTTTTTGGAATCGTAGTCAAAGTAGGCCTGCGCATACAAATCCGTATGATCGCCGATAATTTTAATAGAGTTTTTATTGGCTCCTACCGTACCGTCCGCGCCAAGCCCCCAGAACTTGCAGCTATAGACATGCTCCGACATGACTCCGGATGCATCCTTTGGCTCCAGCGAAAGCTCCGTTACATCATCCCGGATCCCAATCGTAAATTCGCACCTTTCGTCATTGGCAAAAACAGCCAGGATCTGCCCCGGCGTCGTATCCTTTGAGCTTAAGCCATAACGCCCCCTGTGTATTTTTACATTTGCAAACCGGGAACCTTTCAGTACTGACGCTACATCCAGATACAGCGGCTCGCCCGGCGCACCCGGCTCCTTGGTCCGATCCAGCACGGAAATCAGCTGTACTGTTTGCGGCAGGCAGCTTAAGAAGGCTTCTGCCGCAAACGGACGATAAAGCCTTACCTGAATCAGTCCGACCTTTTCTCCCTTTGAAACCAGATAATCCACCGTTTCCTCAATCGTCTCGCAGACAGAGCCCATCGCCACAATCACATGCGTCGCGTCCGCTGCGCCGTAATAATTAAACAGATGGTAATCCGTACCGATTTTTTTGTTTATTTTTTCAAAACAGGCTTCTACAATCCCCGGAAGCTCCTCATAATGGCGGTTCGCCGCCTCCCTTACCTGGAAAAAGGTATCCGGGTTCTGCGCCTGTCCCCACTGGAACGGATGCTCCGGATTTAAAGCATGTTCCCGGAATTTTTTTAATGCGTCCATCGGGAATAAATCGCGTAAATCCTCCTCGCTCCAGACCGAAATTTTCTGAATTTCATGAGAGGTACGGAAGCCGTCAAAAAAGCTGATAAACGGCATCCTGCCCTCTAGTGCGGCACTGTGCGCCGCAGGGGACAGATCCATGACCTCCTGTACCGAGGACGCGCACAGCATCGCCGCCCCCGTCTGCCTGCAGGCGTATACGTCCGAATGATCGCCGAAAATACTGAGCGCATGCGTCGCAATGCTGCGCGCCGCCACATGAAAGACGCCGGGAAGCCCCTCTCCCGCAATCTTATAAAGATTCGGAATCATCAGCAAAAGCCCCTGGGACGCCGTAAAGGTGGATGCGAGCGCCCCGGCCGCAAGCGCCCCGTGCACGGCGCCTGCAGCGCCTGCCTCCGACTGCATCGCCGAAATCTCCACCGTATTTCCAAAAATATTCTTCCTGCCCTCCGATGCCCACACCTCTGCTACTTCCGCCATCACAGAGGAGGGCGTAATCGGATAAATCGCCGCCACGTCCGTATAGGCATATGCCACATGGGCCGCCGCATGGTTGCCGTCCATCGTTGCCTGTTTTCGCTCCATAATCAAAAATCCTCTTTTCTGTTTTTTTGATAGGATTTCCATTTTTGAGCAGATTATTCCTCCGCTGCAAAAAAGAAGCAGGAAGCAAAGCCTGCTTCCTGCCCCGTTCGTCTCTATTCTGTTTTTCAATTACTCCGTCGTATCCTCTGCAACGCTCTCAGACGTATTCTCCTCGGGAACCACTGCGTTCTCTTCCGGAGCCGCTTCATCCTCCGCGCCGTTGTCAGCCGCACCCGTCCCGTCGTCGATATCGGCATACATAAAATACCAGTACCCGTTCGAACTATGCCAGGAGCCTGTAATTTCCTTCCTCTGCAGCCAGAAGTCATTGTAATATGCAACCGGGATGCACGCCATATTTTCAAACAAAAGATCCTCTGCCTGATGAAGCGCTTCGGAACGCTGTACCGGATCTAACGTCGTCCTCGAAAGCTCCATCGCCGCGTCATAATCCGAATTGCTGAATTTTCCGTCGTTGTTGCCGTTTGTAGAATAAAGCAGATCCAGCATATTGGAGGCATCGCTGTAATCGCCTACCCAGCCGTTCCTGGAGGAATCATAATCGCCGTTGCGCCGCATCGGCGTAAAGCTTGCCCACTCTACGATTTCTACCTGGCAGTCTATGCCGATTTCCGCCCATGCCTGCTGTAAATACTCGGCAAGTACCTTGTGGTAGCTGACGTCGTTTGTCGAATACGTAAACGAAGGAAGTCCCTGTCCGTCCGGATAGCCGGCGTCGGCAAGCAGCTTTTTCGCTTCTTCTAGATTTGCTTCGTGATCGGCGCTGATATAAGATTGTCCGCCATTTGCATTGCCTATAAACTCGCTGCCGTCCGTATCAAGCCAGCCCGGGCCCATAAAGTTATAAGCCGGGGAATACGTACCCTGCATCAGGGTATTGGCGACGTAATCCCGATCAATCGCAAGGCTTAATGCTTTGCGGACGTTCACGTCGTCAAACGGCTCCTTCTGTGTGTTAACGCTTAAATAATAGGTGCCGATGATTGGATCGATAAAAAATTCGTCACTGCCCTGTAAGGAAGGAATCTCTTCCGTCGGAACGTCCTTAATCATCATAACCTCTTCGGTCTGATAAGCACTGTAGGACGCGTTCGGATCTTCAATCAAATTCCATTTGATTCCGTCTAATTTGATTGCGTCCGCATTCCAGTAATTCGTGTTTTTGCTCATTAAAATATGGGAACCCGGCACCCATTCCGAAATATAGAACGGCCCGTTGGTTATATACGTATCTGCCTCAATCGCCCATGCGTCGCCGTTTGCGTCAATCGTCGCCTGCTGAACCGGAGAAAGGGTTGCAAATGCGGCAAGCTCGCCAAAATACGGACATGGATTGGCCAGGGTGACCACGAGCGTTTTATCGTCCGTCGCTTCTACCTGCAAGGCGTCCAGCTCACCGCCGACGGCGTCTGCATATCCCTCTACCATGCCAAGCACGGTCTCGGCATAAGGAGCCGCTACCTCGGGGTCGCATACCCGTTTCCAGCTGTATACGAAATCATTGGCTGTCAAATCCGTTCCGTCAGACCATTTTAAGCCGTCCCGCAAATGGAACGTCCAGGTAAGCTGATCCTCGCTTGTCTCCCAAGACTTTGCCTGCCCTTCTGCCAGATGGCCCTCCTGATCCAGCGTCAGAAGCCCCTCAAACGCATGCAGGATCATGTTGCCGCCGTCTACCGCACTGTTGAGTGCAGGATCAATCGTCTCCGGATCCGGTCCGACCTGTACGGAAAGGATTTTTCCGTCTGTGCTCACCGGTGTGGCGTTCGCATCCTCATTGCCGTCAGCCTCCGCATTGCTGCCATCCGCAGATGACTGCGCATTGTCTGCCGCATCATTGCCGCCGCCACCGCAGGCTGCCAGGCTAAATGCCATTGTCGCAGCCAGAAAAAGTGCCAATGCTTTCTTCTTCATAAAGTATTCCTCCTGTAAATTAAATATTTTTTATAAATAATACGGCTTTGCCGTTATTTATCCTTTCTAATTTCAAACAATCAATTACACTTGTCAATATGATGGCAGGCCGCATAATGACCCGGCTCGAGCTCACGCCATTCCGGCGCCGCTTCTGCGCACATCTGATCCGCATAGGGGCATCTGGTCCGAAACCGGCATCCAGACGGCGGGTTTAACGGACTCGGCACATCGCCCTCTAAGATAATCCGCTTACTGGTCTTCGCCGTCTTCGGATCCGCAATCGGAATTGCGGAAATCAAGCTCTTCGTGTAGGGATGCAGCGGCCTGGTAATCAGCTCATAGCTGTCTGCAAGCTCTACCATCCTGCCCAAGTACATAACGCCGATCCGGTTGGAAATATGCTTCACGGCGGAAAGATCGTGGGCGATAAACAAATAGGTCAGCCCCATTTCCTGCTGCAAATCCTCAAACATATTGATGACCTGCGCCTGAATCGACACGTCCAGCGCGGAAATAGGCTCGTCGCAGATAATGAATTCCGGACGGACCGCAAGCGCCCTTGCAATTCCGACACGCTGCCTCTGGCCGCCGGAAAACTCGTGCGGATAACGGTTGGCGTGCTCGGAGTTTAATCCCACACGCCGGAGCATTTCGATAATAATATCGTACCGTTCCTTTTTGTCCGCCGCCATCTTGTGAACGTCAATGGCCTCGCCTACGATATCCCCGATTGTCATACGCGGATCCAGGCTTGCATACGGATCCTGGAATACAATCTGCATCCTCTTGCGGTACGGAAGCATATCTGCAAACTGCTTTTTTTCTACGTCAAAGATCACATCCTTGTCATATACAAAACGTCCTCCGGTCGGCTCATATAACCGGAGCAGGGTACGCCCCGTCGTTGTCTTGCCGCAGCCGGACTCCCCGACTAAGCCAAGCGTCTCCCCCTTGTAGATGAAAAAGGAAACGTCGTCCACCGCCTGAACGTATTTTTTGTTCTTTCCAAAACCGCCGGCAGGAAAGTACTGTTGTAAATGCTCTACCTGTACTAATTTCTCACTCATTTGCGGCTCCTTTCTCCATT
>CANDKL010000258.1 GCA_947385255.1 uncultured Roseburia sp.
GCGTTTGCGGATACCGAAGTTGTTTTCCTCGACGCGCTTCTGTGCATTGCCGATTTCGACCGGGTTGCCAAGGCAGTCGTTGATCTTCTGGCGGTTGTTGTTAAGTGTCATAATTTTTAAGGAAATTTTTTTCGTCGCGGCTTCTGCGGCAGCTTCTGCAGAACCTTTGGTTTTAACGTCGCCGCTTTGGTTTAGCTTTGTCCTGGCGGCTGGGTTTAACGCGCTGCAGAATGGATTGACGAAGTAAAAGCCGGGATCCTTTAAGGTACCAATATATTTGCCAAATAAGGTCAGGACCAGCGCTTCTTGCGGGCGCATCACCTTAAGGCCCAGCCACAGCAGCCAGGCTGTACATGCAACGATGAAGCAGACAATGAAGACGGCGGGCGTCTTGCCGTCTTCTATCAGAAAGCCTCCGTAGATGCAGCCGGGAATGGCAATGGCGTAAATGAGCAGAGACAGAAGCAGGACAGACATGCCGTTTTTCCTGTTTTTTAATACGATTTCCTCTGCGTGGGCGGAGGAGACGGGGGTGTTTTGCAGCGTTTCTTTCATGTGAGTCATTCCTTTCTCTTTTTGATATGATTATGATATCATGTTGACTTGCGTATGTCAAGGAAAAAAGAACAAACTGTTACGCATTATCGGGGAAGAAAGGATTTTATGCTTGATTGCAGCCCCGGGTTTTAGTACAATAAAGGAATAACCGGAATAGCCCGGGTACCGCAGGAAGCATGGGTAAGGAAAGGTGAAAGTATGGATGTGAAAGAATACGAAAAGATATTAAATGCAGTGCCAACTACCGGAGTATTTATTATTCGGGAAGATAATCACGAAATTTTATATTATAATAAACGAGTTCAGGAAATCATCCCCGGTGTATACAAGGGGATGCCATGCCATGAAATGGGAAGCTATTCCTGCGCCAACTGCCCTCTTTTGTCCATGGGGGACAAAAATATGAATCAGACCTTAGGCTATGACAACCCCTTCGGCGAGATCGTTGACATTGTGGCGGTTCGGACAAAGTGGGAGTCGGAAATTCCGGCCTTTATTATCACCGTAGCGCCCCATATGCAGGCGATCAACCATGCCTACCACAAAATTCTGCGCGTCAATCTGATAGAGGATACCTATGAGGTCATTAAGACGAGGCCGGAGGATCGGGTATTTGGCTATGGCACAGATCTTTTTTCGAGCTGGCTGGGACAGTTTATCTATAACGGCGGCATCCATCCGGACGATATGAATAATTTTATCACCTTTACCCGGCCGGAGCATATGCGTACGGCATTGGACGCCGGACAGGAAATTCTGATCTGCTGCTATCGCAGGCGTGACGGAGAGGAGTACCGCTGGAATCTGATGGAGGTTGTGCCGGAGCAGGAGGCTGCGGGCAAGGGGCAGCATGTATTTTTGTATGTAAAGGATATCCACGATATTCTGCAGGAGAGCCTGGAGCTTGACGATGCCAGTATGCGGATCCAGGAGGTGATACGCACGCTGGGAGAGCAGAATTTCGGGATTTACGGAATTGATTTGGATACCGGGGAGGCCAATCTTGTACGGGAAAACGGACGTACGCATACCGGCTGGAAGTCCTGGACGATTCAGTGGGATGAAATTTTGGAATCCCGCCTGCTGCGGCAGCTGCATCCGGTGGATCGGGATAAGGTCGGCGAGATGTTTTCCTTAAAGGGCCTGCGCCGGATAAAGGATACCGACGTTCCCAAGAAGGATATGCTCTGCCAGTGGCGCGGGGAGGAGGATCACGAGTACCGTTATATGGCCGTGATTGTATATTTCGGGCAGAACCAGGGGACGAGAAATTACGTCATTCTGGCTTTGCAGAATGTCGATAAGCGCGTGCGTCAGGAGCACGCCCTAAATCTCAGGGATATGCAGCTGGCTGCTATTTTGAAGTCCAGGTACAGCGTCATGACGACCGTTTATCTGGAAAACGGCCAGTGTGAACGGATCTGGATTAATGAAGAAAGCGAGCTCAAGGAGATCCACACCGGAAATTATCATCAGTATTTTCAGGAGGCGCTTGAGGATGTGGTAAATCCGGAGGATGCAGACGAGTTCCACAGGGTGATGAGTCCGGAGCATCTGTATCAGAAGGCGGCGGGCGTCCGGGATTATTACGAAGAAACCTGCCAGTACCGGATCGCCGGGAAGTCCCTGCAGTGGGTGGAGCAGCATATCATTTATGCCAGGCAGGGCAGCCGGGTATCCGTAAATATTCTGGGGCGCGATATTACCCGCGAGCGGTTTGAGGAGGAGATGCGCCTAAAGGAGGAGCGGGAAAAGGGCGACATTATCCGAACCTTAAGCAGTATGTTCTTTTCAACGTATTATGCGGATTTGGAGGCGGAGATTTTCCGGAGCGTCATACAGCCGGAGGAGGAGAAAAAGGTTTTAAAGAACGAAATGGATTATGCGGCGGGCCTTCGCAATTATGCCGAAAACTTTGTCCATCCGGACGACCGTGAGGAGTATTTAAGCGTGCTGAGCCGGAAGAACCTGCGCGAAACCCTCAGCCGGAAAAATCCATATGTGACGTTAGCCTACCGCAAGCTGCCGGAGCATCCGGATACCAGGCCGGAGGAATACGGCTGGATCCGGAGCACCGCCGTAATGGCGCAGGCGGATGAGGAGGGCAAAGCGCGTTCGATTGTCTATGCGGCGCAGGACGTTACGGAGAGCAAGCGCAAGGAGATGCGGGAGCATCAGGCACTGCAGGAGGCCTGTGTGGCGGCGGATCTGGCGAATGCGTCAAAGCAGGAATTTCTGTTTAGCATGAGCCACAACATACGTACGCCGATGAACGGGATTATGGGTATGATCAAAATTGCGGCGGACAATGCAAACGATCCGGAGAAGGTAAAGGATTGCCTGGAAAAGGCATATACATCCAGCCGGAAGCTTCTGTTCGTGTTAAATGAGATTATGGATATCAGCCAGATCAAATCCGGCAGCTTTGATTTGAAGGCGGAGGCGTTCGGCTTATCCTCCCTGGTGCAGGAGGCCGCGGATGCGGTTCTTCCGGATATTCGGGAGAAACATCTAAAGCTTCTGATCCATCCGGTACAGGTGGAGCATGACAATGTTTTGGGGGACAGCCGCAGGCTTCTGCAGATTTTCTTAAACATTCTGGAGAATTCAATCAAATATACGCCGTCCGGCGGCCAGATAGAGGTTACGGCAACGGAGCATGAGTCCAGGGAGCATGGCTGCAGCTCGTATGAGTTTGTATTTTGCGACAACGGAATCGGCATGGAGCAGGAGTTTGTCAGCCATATTTTCGAGCCCTTCAGCCATGCGGAGGGTGCGGACGCCAACCATGTGGACGGCGTGGGCCTTGGGATGTCCATTGCCCAGAATATCGCGCGTATGATGGGCGGCGCTATCAGCGTGGAGAGTGAGCCGGGGAAGGGCTCCAGGTTTACCGTAACGGTCATTTTAAGACTGCAGAATCCGGCGGAGCATGCCGGAAGCTTACCGGATTCGGTGTACGGAGAGAGAACGGATATTTCGTTCCAGGGATGCCGGATCCTGCTGGTAGAAGATAACGAGATCAACCGGGAGATTGTGATGGAGCTGATCGGAGAAACCGGAGCCATGGTAGAGTGCGCCGCAGACGGGCGAAAGGGCCTGCAGCATTTTGCCGAAATGCCGGAGGGGTATTACGATATGATCCTGATGGATATCCAGATGCCGGTGATGAACGGGCTGGATACCACGCGCGCAATCCGCAAGCTGCCGCGCGAGGATGCGATGACCATTCCGATTATCGCGCTGTCGGCCAACGCGTCTGCAGCGGATATTGTGGCCAGCAGAGAGTCCGGGATGAACGGGCATCTGGCAAAGCCGTTAGATATTCCAAAGCTGATGGAGCAGATGGAGTATTGGCTGCAGACAGAGAAATAGAAGCCTTTGCCATACTTGCGAACCACCTGCAAGTATGCTAACATAAAACCATTGCTACGAAAAAACACAGGATAAAAGAAAGGAAATAGGAACATGAAAAAAAGAATGACTGCATTTGTACTGGCATTGGCATTGCTGTTTCTCACATGCCCGGTTGGCGCGGCGGGCGTACAGGATACGGTTGATTCGGTCGGAGAGACCAGGCCGATTCATTCCGTTACCGTTTTGTTTGACGCCAACGGAGGAAGCGGTTCCATGAACAGCCTGACCGTAACGGATGCGGCGCCGGTCCGGCTGCCCCAAAATGCATTTACCAGAAAAAGCTTCACCTTTTTGGGGTGGAATACACAGGCGGACGGAAGCGGGACGGCTTATGCCGATCAGGCAAATGCCAGACCTCTGGCAGAAGCTGCATCCTACGGCCAGACGGTTACCCTATATGCGCAGTGGAGCATCAACCCGCCCAAAATCAAAAAGCTGAGATCGGAAGAGCACACGTCTGAACTCCAGTCACAGCCTCTTATCTCGTATGC
>CANDKL010000259.1 GCA_947385255.1 uncultured Roseburia sp.
GATCGTTCCTTGTGCTTTGCGCAGTCTTCCGGATACAATTCCCCGGTAAACGCGCTCTATGGAATGCTCCTTAATCTGCTCTGCAATCGAAAGATGACTTTCGTCATTTTTACAGACGATCAGAGAGCCGGTTGTATCCTTATCAATCCGGTGCACAATCCCCGGCCGTATCGTCCCGTTAATTCCGGAAAGGCTGTCCTTACAGTAATACATCACAGCGTTTACCAGTGTGCCGGAGGTATGGCCGGCGGAAGGATGTACAACCATATCCTTTGGCTTGTTGATGACCAGAAGGTCGTCGTCCTCATATAAGATATCTAGCGGTAGATTTTCCGGGACGATTTCACCGTCACTGACAGGTGGAATATGCACCTCTACCGTTTGAAACGGCTTTAGCCTATAGTTCGCCTTTACAGGCTTTTGATCCACCGTAACCTGACCCTCCTTAATTAATTTCTGCAGAAAGGAACGGGTCATATCGGGAAGCTGACAGGACAAATATTTATCGAGCCGCATCCCCATATCCGGCTCTGTTGATTGTAATGTGATATTCTTTGGCATGTTCGTTTTATTTTTTCTTCCAGAATATAAGCCGGCTGAAAAGCATATTGATATCCTCTTCCTTATAATAAAAACAGAACAGAACAACGAGCAGTACAGTCGCGGCTGAAACATAAATATCCGCTATATTGAAAACCGGAAAATCAATCAGCTTGAAGTAGAAAAAATCAATCACATACTGATGGACACACCGATCGATAAAATTTCCGATTGCACCCGGTATCAACAGGATCAACAGCAGATGCAGCAGAACGTAATGCCGCTCCTTTGGAATGCGGATATACATATATACCAGCGCTGTAACCGTCAGGATTGTCATGCCGATCAGAAAGGTCTTCTGCCCCTGCAAAATACCGAAGGCCGCACCGCGGTTTTCCAGATAGACCAGCTCAAATACACCTGGAATTATGGGAATCGCAGGCGCATTTTTCAAATACTGCACAGCCAGATATTTGGCTGCCTGATCCAATAGCACCAGCATAAGCATAGCAAATACACCGGCCCATAGTAAAAGGATTGTTTTCCTAGGAATCTTCTGCATAAAGGCTACGCCTCCTCTAATATAGAAGAAATGCCGTCTAAAATCTGCGCGTCGCTTAAATCCGGATAGATACAGGCATGGCCGATAGACTGAAGCAGGATAAATTTAACCCTTCCGGCAAGCATTTTTTTGTCGGATTTCGTAGCGGCAAAAATTTCTTCGGCAGACAAGCCGGACACAGAAACCGGAAGGCCAAAGCGCACCAGCGTACGAATCACAGACTCGCATTCTTCTGCGGTAAGCTGTCCTGTCTCACAGGATATCCGGCATGCGGCTGCCATTCCAATCGCCACGCAATGTCCGTGAAACAGCCGAAAATCAGAAAGCTTCTCAATTGCATGGCCAATTGTATGTCCAAAATTTAAAAGTGCGCGCTCCCCCTTTTCTTTGGGATCGCGTTCCACAACGCTGCGCTTGATCAGACAGCTCTGGTAAATCATTTCCTCCAGAACAACCGGATTGAATGCCATAATTTCCCGATCGTGTTCCTTAAGCCAGGCAAAATACTCTTTGGATTGAATGAGGCCGTGCTTTAGGATCTCTCCCATTCCAGATAGAAACTGCTCCTTCGGAAGCGTCTTCAAAAGAGAGAGATTCATATAAACCAGTCTGGGCTGATAAAATGCGCCAACCATGTTCTTGTATCGGGCAAGATCCACGCCGGTCTTCCCACCGATGCTGCTGTCTACCTGTGATAAAAGCGTTGTGGGGATCTGAATAAAGTCAATTCCCCGCAGATAGGTCGCTGCGGTAAATCCGGTCAAATCTCCTGTTACACCGCCGCCAAACGCGATTAGTACGTCGTGGCGGTCAAAGTGATTTGCAATTAAATGCTCATATAAGCGCTGCACCGTATCCAGATTTTTCTGCTCCTCCCCGGCCGGAAAGGTAAAAGCCGTTACAACAGCAAAGCAGGCTCCCATAAGCTGCTCCAGTGCATTCTGATACAGACGGCTGACATTCGTGTCTGTTACGATGCAGATTTTACGGTCGGCTCCGTAGCCAAGCTTTTTCAGCTCTTCGGCAAGTCCTTCAAAATCCTGCATCAGCAGAATCTGATAGCAGGGCTTTCCCTCACAGGAAACGGTGATTGACTTTGACATAAGAAACTCCTTTGTTAACTATATTTTTTCAGGACAATTTTCATGCGTCCTTTTTTGGTTTCTCCGCTGCTTCCTCCATAAATATATTTCCCGGAGCCTCGGATGGAAATCCGATCGCCCTCCCTGCACAGATATGCATTTGAGGTGATGGCTTTCTCGTTGACAAAAACCTTCTGTGCCTGGATATACGAAGCGCTTTTATCGCGGGATATTTTGAGCGCAAACGCTACGATGCTGTCTAAGCGCCCGGAGGATACAATGCCGTTTAGGGTTTCAAACCTCTGTGCGAACCGACAGGCGCAGGCATTGACCGGCGTTCCGGTTACTGCAGTACGGCGGATTTGCTCCAGGGACTGCAATATGTAATCGGAAATACTTTCCTCGCAGAAAATATAAGAATCCTGTCCTTCTAAGCGAATATCGCCGATTCGGGAACGCTCAATTCCCAAACCCATCAGGGAACCCAGTACATCCCGATGACTCAGCGTCTCTGCAAATTTGGGATGAGACGGATGAAAATGCAGGCATACAATCGGAAAATCTACCGCAGACACACTGTCATCCCCCATATAATAAGGAGCATCAGGGAGAAATGCTACCATCTGACGCTCCGCAAATTCATATCCTCCGGACAGCTGATATGCTGTTTTCAGATCCGGCACAATCTGATGGAACAGGCTTTGCTCATTTAGATTCAGAAAATTACTGAACAAAACCATGCCCTTTCGATCGGCCAGTCTGGATAAATCCAAAAAACGCTTCTGCACAAGAAGCTCCTCTGAACGCTCCATACTTCCCCCTTACAGATCAATCTGCAGCCCGGCCAGCTGGGAGGAATCTACCTTGCTTAAAAAATCTCCGGATATATCTACGGATGCCGGTGAAATGATAAAAATAAAGCTGGAAACCTTCTGCAGATTGCCGTGAATCGCATAACAGGAGCCAGAGACAAAGTCTATGATACGCTGCGCGATTTCAATGTCCAGCCCTTCTACATTCAGTATAACAGTGCGTTCTGATAATAAGGTGTCAGCAATCTCTCGTTCGTCGTCTACCGACGTCGGCTTAATTACACATACTTCCATACCACTTGTCCCTGCTTTCTTTGGCCGCATCGGCGTAATCTTACTGGATGACTTGCTCTTCCCTTTAGCGGAAGCCGGCTCGTCATATTCTGCTGTATTGTTCCGGGGCTTCTTATGTGATTTGATGCTCGTGATTGCCGGCTCATCATCCTCGTAATAATCGTCTTCGTAAAAATCGTCTTCTACCTCATCGGGACTTAAACGCATAGAATCTATAATTTTATCAATTACTCCCATCGAATATGATATCTCCTAACTATTTAATCTTGGAACAAAAATTTATTTTCGGACGCCAAAGATGCCGGTGCCTACACGGACAATCGTCGCCCCTTCTTCGATGGCAACCATATAATCGCCCGTCATTCCCATGGACAGGACGCCCATAGATACATTATCAATGTTTTCTTTGGCGATGTCAACAGATAATTCCCGGATTTTTCGAAAATACTGTCGGTTATCCTCCGGATTTTCCACATAAGGCGCGATTGTCATCAGACCCTGGATGCGTATACTGTCAAGCCTGGCAATCTCTTCCGTCAGCTGCATCGCTTCCTCTGCGGGAATTCCAAATTTGGAAGCTTCTCCTGCAATGTTTACCTCAATTAAGACAGGGACAATGCGTTTTACCTTTTTTGCCTGGATATTAATTTCCTCAGCCAGGCGGTACGTATCTACGGAATGAATCAATGCGGCATCCCGGATGATGTACTTTACCTTGTTCCGCTGCAGATGCCCGATCATGTGCCAGCGGATATCGCCGGGCAAAAGCTCCCGTTTTTCACAGAGCTCCTGAACCTTATTCTCCCCGAAATCGCGTACGCCGCAGTCATAGATTTCAGAAAGCATGGAAACGGGCTTTGTTTTGCTGACGGCAATCAGGGTGACCTCTTCTCTCCCGCGGCCTGCTCTCCTGCAGGCATCGGCAATATTTGCCTCTACTTGTTTTAAATTTTCTGCTAACATATCAATACCTCTTTTCTTACAGGATGTTTTTATTCGTTGATCAGGGCATTTTCTGCAATGGCGGCGCCGTCTAATGCAATGTGATCGTACATGGAAATGCCGTAATCCGTACCGCTTCGTATAATGGAATATTCCTCATTCTGATAAATCGTATCAATTTGGCGGAATACGGCATAGCCCTT
>CANDKL010000260.1 GCA_947385255.1 uncultured Roseburia sp.
ATTATCCCTGTCATTGATGTGCGCCTGCGTTTTAAACAGGAGCCGCTCATGTACGATGAAAGGACCTGCATCATTGTTGTGATTGTAAACGCTATGACAGTCGGATTAATTGTTGAGAAAATTGCTGATGTAATTGAGATTAAAGAAGACAATATCCTTCCGCCGCCTAAGATGGGACGCGGAGAACGGGTGAACCACAGGTTTGTCTATGGAATTGCAAGAGTCGGGAATTCCGTGAAATTATTGCTGGATCCTGACAAATTATTAAATGACGAGGATTTATCAGCCATTGAACTGACGAACAATAATATGATTACAATGAAAGAATGAGAGGTATGAAAATGAAAAACATGAAGATGAAGACAAAAATGATAATAGGTTTCATGATTCCGATTGCGCTGACATTGTTTAATATTGTGATAAGCAATCTGACAACGAAAAAGGCCGCTTCCATTACAGACGCCCAAAGACTGGAAGCCTATGTCAGAAATGCATCTATCTTTACGGTAGTTGTGGCTGTGCTTTCTGTTGCGGTTACCATATTCGTAGCAGCTGCACTGATCAAGATTATTGAGAAATCAGTTGTACAGCTTTCCGATGCAGCAGACAGCATTGCTATGGGACGTGTCAACATTGAAATGGTGAAGTACAACGATGATGAATTTGGTGACTTGGTAGATAAATACCGTCAGGTCATTGATAACATTAAATATCAGGCGACCGTAGCAGAAGAGGTGTCTAAGGGAAATCTGACGATTACGGTAAATCCGAAATCCTCGGAGGATGTCCTCGGCAATTCCTTAAAAAAGCTGGTAGAGGATAATTTACATACGCTTAGCAACATCAGTGACGCCGGTACACAGGTTACGATCAGTGCAAGCCAGGTAGCAAGCGCAAGCCAGGCACTGGCACAGGGCTCTACCGAGCAGGCAAGCGCAATCCAGCAGATTACGGCATCCATTGATGAGATTGCCGAAAAGACAAAGGACAATGCAGAGCAGGCAAATGAGGCTGCAGGTCTTGTGGAAAATGCAATTGAGGATGTAAAACGCGGCAACAAGCAGATGGAAGAAATGATGACGGCTATGGAGGATATTAACCAGTCCTCTGAAAGCATTTCCAAGATTATCAAGGTTATTGATGATATTGCATTCCAGACCAATATTCTGGCGCTAAACGCCGCAGTAGAGGCTGCAAGGGCAGGAGAAGCCGGCAAGGGCTTTGCCGTAGTAGCAGAAGAGGTAAGAAGCCTGGCAGCAAAGAGCGCTTCCGCAGCCAAGGAGACCGCTGAATTAATTGAGGATTCCATTAATAAGGTTACAATGGGATCGAACATTGCAGACAGTACGGCAAAAGCCTTAGAGGCAATTACCAGCGTAGTACAGGAGAGTGAGGTTATCATCAACGGTATTGCAGAATCCTCCAATTATCAGGCAACTGCAGTATCTCAGATTGAGCAGGCAATTTCACAGGTATCGCAGGTAGTACAGACCAATTCTGCTACTAGCCAGGAGTGTGCCGCTGCCAGTGAGGAATTGTCGAACCAGGCATCACGTATGCGCGAGATGTTATCTACATATAATCTGGGTACAGGCCAGGCAGCAGCCTCCCACAAGAATGCTTCCATGCCTGTTGCAGATAGTTCGAATGAACCAATCATTTCTTTAGAGGATGATTTTGGAAAATATTAAAAATGTGAGGTGTTTGGATGAGCTTGTTTGAAGAACTGAAGGAATTAGGGGCGGATATTGACGGCGGCTTAAAGCGTCTGGGCGGAAATGAAAAGCTTTACACGAGACTGCTCGGCAAGTTTGCAGATACATTTCATGCCGGTGCGGTAAACCCCGACTTTGATGCAGATGATTGTACCGAGGCAATTGAGAAAGCACATGCGATCAAGGGTACGGCAGGAAACCTGTCGCTGACGCCGATTTATGAATCATACAGTGAGATTCTGGGTCTGCTGCGCGGCGGAAAGCCGGAAGAGGCAAGGGCGCTTTTGAATAAAATTGCACCGGTGCAGGATCAGATTATTGCCTGTATACAGAAAAATATGGAGTAATGAAGTTCAAATATTCGGCATATACTTCATGAAAAAGGCAGTAAGGGTCTTTTATGAGCAATGCAAAAATGGAAAACCTTTTAAGCCTTGCGCTGGAGGCCAGTGCAGGTGAAAGGGAAAAATCATTTCAGCTGGGAGTGGGATACTCTCCCGGTGCACAGACATGGGAAGTGATTGTCCGTTTTATACGGGACGGGCTGGAGCGTGTCGGCGAGCTGCTTACCGCATACGGAAGCACAGACTGGCACACATCCGTGACAAGGCTTGACAATTCCTATGCAATTCTGGTTCTGCCGGAGGCTTTGGTAGATATTGTGGCAGGATTGGATGAAATTATTTATATGGAAAAACCAAAGAGGCTCTTTTTTGCCGTTGATTCGGCAAAAAGGGCCTCTTGTATTACTGCTCTGCAGTCTGCCGGCAGTGCGGCAGGCATAGCAGGCGCTGACAAAGGCCTGTCGGGAAAAGGCTGTCTGGTTGCGATTATTGACAGCGGGATTGACTACAGCCACCCGGATTTCTGCAATGCGGACAATACGACGCGGATTGCAGCCTTGTGGGATCAGACGTTAGACGCTGCTGCGCTTAACGAGGCAAGGACAGAGGAAAACGGGCAGATTACCTACCGTCCTCCGGAGGGGTATACAGACGGAGTATTGTTCGGAGAAGAGGAGCTGAACCTGGCGCTTGCCGAAGGAGATCCGTCTGTCCGGCAGAAAATAGTTCCGAGCCGCGATACCTCGGGCCATGGAACGCATGTAGCCGGGATTGCAGCCGGAAACGGCAGAGCATCTATGGGCCGGTACCGCGGCGTGGCATATGAGGCCGGGCTTCTGGTGGTAAAGCTGGGAACGCCGGAAGAAAATTCGTTTCCGAAGACGACAGAGCTGATGAAGGCGGTGGATTTTTGTATACGGACAGCAGAGCAGCTAGGCCGGCCGCTTGCCGTGAATTTAAGCTTTGGAAATAACTATGGATCGCATAGCGGTACCAGCCTGATCGAAACATTTCTCAATGACATGGCAGCACGCCACCAGTGCAGCATTGTCGTGGGAACCGGCAATGAGGGAGCAGGCACGGCGCATTATCAGGGACAGATTACGGGCAGGGAAACGCAGGAGATCGAGCTGGCGGTCAGCATGTATGAAAGCAGGCTGAACCTGCAGCTATGGAAGCGGTATCAGGATGAACTGCGGGTCGAGGTGCTTCTGCCGGACGGAAGGACCAGCGGACAGCTGATTGGCCAGGGGACGCTGCGCGTACAGTTTGCTGCCGTTGAGCTTCTGATTTTTTACGGAGAGCCGGTTCCCTACAGCATCTACCAGGAAATATACATTGATTTTATTCCCAGAGAGCGCTATATTCCTGCCGGACTGTGGCGGATCCGCCTGACGGCAGGGAAAATTGCAGACGGGGTGTATGACATCTGGCTGCCCTCCGGCGGTGTTCTGAATACGGAAACCGGTTTTCCGTATCCTTCCGAGATCCGCACACTTACCATACCTTCAACAGCACAAAAGGCTATCAGTGTGGCGGCTTACGATTCCAATACAGACAGCGCAGCGGCATTTTCCGGCAGGGGGTATACGGCATGGACGAATCAGGTAAAACCGGACTTGGCGGCGCCGGGCGTCGGCATCGTCTCGGCCTCCCCGGGCGGCGGATATACCGCGCGAAGCGGGACGTCGATGGCGGCGCCATTTGTGGCGGGGAGTGCGGCGCTTTTGATGGAGTGGGGGATTGTGCGGCGGAATGATATTTTTTTGTATGGGGAAAAGGTAAAGGCATACCTGATTCGGGGGGCCAGACAGCTTCCGGTGCTGCGGGAATGGCCGAATCCGCAGCTTGGGTGGGGGACGTTGTGTCTGCGGGATAGTTTGCCGGGGTAGAAAACCGGAAAAGTTTTCTGGGAAAAATTTGGTTACTTTTCACGGAGCGAGGACGCATCAGAGGGCTTAAGGGAATTCTGCTCTGGGCGTGGCTTTTGGATAAACCCTTTCCCCCGCCCCGAAATGTAACAACGAGGGAACACAGTGGATTGAATGCGAAAAAATGAAACTTGACATGCCGTCTAAAAAAGAATATACTGTATTTGATTTAGGAACAAAGGCGTTCTGCGATGAGCAGGGCGCCTTTTGGCGTTCTGTGAACGTATCTGGAAGGAGGAAGTGCCATGGAACAGTTGGAATTATTAAAGCATACGGACAAGATTAATGAATTGCTGGCACGCTACGGAGTGAAATTTGGAATCTATAAAAATAACGTCTTCAAAGAACAGTTATTTCCTTTTGATTCCATTCCAAGGAT
>CANDKL010000261.1 GCA_947385255.1 uncultured Roseburia sp.
ATCTGGAAATTACGGAGGTTTTGCATCAGTTTCCGGCACAGATGTCCGGCGGGCAGAAGCAGCGGGTAGCGGCGGCGCGGGCGCTGATTTTGAATCCGAAAATCATTCTGGCGGACGAGCCGACCGGAGCGTTGGATTCGAAGAACGCAAAAGCGCTGATGGTAAAGCTGGAGGGCTTAAACCGGCAGGAGAATGCGACAATTCTGATGGTGACCCACGATTCCAACGCGGCAAGCTACTGCAGGCGTATTTTATTCATTCAGGACGGCGTGATTTTCCATGAAATCAGAAGAGATGTTCCGCAGGAATCCAGAGAGTCCTTTTACGGGCGGATCCTGCAGGTAATGGCACAGTTAGGAGGTGGCAGTGCAAATGTTCTTTAATCTGGCGCTGCGCAACAGCAGGCGCAGCAGAAAGGAAAACGGGCTGTTCTTTGCTTCCCTGCTCATTTCGGTTGTGGCTTTTTATATGATTCTTTCCCTGTCCCGCCAGGATGTGATGCTGTTTCTGGCAGAAATGGAGAGCGATGCCGTGGATCGTCTGCTTGGCATGATTCCGGTGTTTTATGGTATTACGCTGTTTATTTTGTTTTTCCTGATTTATTATGCCAGCAAATTCCAGCTGGAGCGGCGCAGGCATGAATTCGGCGTTTATCTGATGATGGGAATGCGCCGGACGAAGCTGTTTGCCCTGCTTTTGACCGAGGATTTCGGCAGCAGCATACTGGCGCTTCTCGTAGGGCTTCCGTCTGCTTTGCTGCTCTCGGAGCTGGTAAGCCTGGTAACGGCGCATCTGACGGGGCTTGGAATTATCGGGCATCAGGTGACTGCTTCGGCGGAGGCTGCGCTGTGGACGGCGGCAGGATTTCTTTTAATTAAGCTTCTGGCTTTTTTGATATTGAGCGGGAAAATTGCCAGGCAGGAAATCGGAGCGCTGCTAATGGATATGCCGGAAGAGCGAAAGCGCCAGCTTTGCACCGGGATTTATGCGGCAGCGCTCGTTCTTGGGCTGTGCGGCCTTACGGCGGCATATGCCATGGCTATCAGCGGGATTGCCTGGCAGGGCATCGGGCAGATGGGATTCACACTCGTTCTTGGGATATTGGGAACCATGCTGTTCTTCTTTGGACTGCGTTCGGTTCTCGGATTTCTGGCAATGCACAGCAGAAAAAACCGCAGGCTGTCGGTTTTTAATTTCCGCCAGCTTCAGGAAATTGTAATCTGCCGATCCAATACGCTTGCCGTCAGCTCGCTGCTGATTTTGGCAGCGTTATGCTTCTTTGGAGCCGGGACGGCAATTGCGCGTTTATACGGTCAGTCGGAGCAGCATGTGCTGGACTATACCTTTTATGAAGAGGGCGCGGATTCGGCTGCTGTTGTGAAGGCGTTAAAGGAGCAGGGCCTTGCGGCAGAATTTTCAGATTTATTTGAGATGAAGGCCGGGCATATCCGTTCGTCGGAGGATCTGGAGGGCGCCTATCAGATGGATTCGGTTCTGGCGGCATTAGAGGAGCTGCCGGAGTCAAGGGACAGGGATGTGCTTTTGAATAATCTTTCATACAGCTCTTATCCGTATCTGATTTCCCTTGGCAGCTACAACCGGCTTTTGGCGGCGGCGGGCCTTCCGGAGCTTGACCTTTCGGCAGATGAGGCTGCCGTATATATGGATGGGGAATTCACAGAGGATGTCAGGCGGGGGTTGCTGAATGAGGTTTTAAAGAACAGGCCGAAAACCACACTGGCCGGGTCAGACTGCTATCTGACCGGAGAGGTGCAGACGGTTAATCTTGTGACCGATCGCCTGCTTACACTTTCCTTTGCCCTGATTCTGCCGGATGAGGCGTTTGCATACCATACACAGGGGGATTATGAGACGTATCTGGATGCGGTTTTAAATCAGAATGCATGGAAGGAAAAAAGTCTTTTGACCGCCATATCGGATATGAATCAGAGGCTTAACCAGGCGGGCATTTCTTATGAGAGCTATCTGCAGAATATGGGGCGGCAGCTGTTCTATGTCGTAGCCGCAGGCTATATTACAATTTATCTGGCGATTATGTTTTTTGTCATTGCAAATACCATAATCGGCGTACAGTTTTTGATGGGGCAGCAAAAATCCAAGCGGCGGTATCAGACGCTGGTGCGTCTGGGAGCTTCCTACCAAATGCTCTGCCGTTCAGCGGCGCGGCAGATCCACTGGTACTTTGGGATTCCGGCGGCAGTCGCTGCCTTAAGCAGCCTGTTTGGCGTCCGTTCCCTTTTGAAGGGCCTGCTATCTGTAGAAATGAAAGGGAATTCTGTCGAAATGCTACTCGTAGCTGCGGCTATGATTGCTGTGCTTTGTGTGTTGGAATATATTTATATTGCAGTAGTACGGCGCATGAGCAGCCGGTATCTGCTGACGCTTATGGTGCCGGAGCGGGATAATGCCTGAAAGGAGGAATTTTTGTGAAATGCATTGTGATTGTAGAGGATGAGGCGTTTGCGCGGGAGGAGCTGGCGGAAATTTTGAATAAAGCAGGCTACCGGACAGAAGAAATCCGGACATTTGAACAGGTAACGGAGCAGATTTTGGCGCTTTCTGCCGATCTTGTCCTGCTGGATTTGAACCTGCCTGGAAAGAGCGGCTTCCAGATCTGCCGCAATTTAAAGCAAAAAAGCGCACTGCCCGTTCTGGTGCTCACCTCCAGAGATCAGATGCGGGATGAATTGCAAGCATTGGATCTGGGTGCGGACGAATATCTGACAAAGCCCTGCCGGAAGGAGCGCCTGCTTGCCCGTATCGCAAATGTCTTAAAGCGCTATGAGGGCCGTTCCAACCTTTTAGAAGGGCCGGGCTTTCTTTTGGACCGCCAGACATACACGCTTTACATTCACGGCAGCTCGATTGTGCTTCCCCCAAACCAGGGAAAGCTCTTAGAGGTATTTTTGGCCCGCGGTGAAGGCACAGTTCCCAAAGAAGAGCTGTGCCTGGCACTCTGGGGCACAGCGGAATTTATTGATGAAAATGCCCTGCAGGTCAATCTGACGCGTTTGAAAAAGACCATGAAGGAACAAAAGCTGCCGCAGCGGATTCTTCCCGTACGCGGCGTCGGCTATCGGCTTGCACCAAAGGAGCAGGAACATGAAACAGAATCTTAAGCTGCTTGTGCAGTATCTGCCCTGGCTGTTTTTGGTAGCCGCAGTGGACGGCTTTTCTGCCTTTCTGCTCTGGCTTTCGGATGCAAAAGCCTTTTTTGCACTGCTTACCGCGATTTTACTGGCAAGCCTTCTTTTTTTTGCAGGAATCTGCATCGTTCTGGTACAGCGGGAAAAAAACAGGCGGGCGGAGTTTTTTTCTCTGCTGCAGGATCCGAATGCGTATCAGGAGGAGACGCTTAAAAAAATGCTGAACGCCGTGCAGGCCGACGCCGTACAGGCTCTGGCAGACGTTTTGCGCCAGAAGGCGGATGAATGCGGAAGGGAGCAGGCAAAGCTCACAGAGTATGAGAAATACGTTGAGGCATGGGCGCACGAAATTAAAACGCCGCTTTCGCTTCTGACCTTTCTTTTGGATAACAGAAGAGACGAGCTGCCCGAAACCGTAAGCCGTAAGCTGGATTATATCCGGAACCGGATGCAGGGATATATCGATCAGATGCTGTTTTATGCGCGTTTAAAGGGGATGCGGAAGGATTATTTCTTTGAGCATATGTCGGTTCTGGAATGCATAGAGGAGGTACTGGAGGATTACCGCCCGCTGCTGGAGGAAAAGCAGATCCGGGTCTGTATGCAGGTAATAGAGGACGTGACGGTGTATTCGGATCGCAGAGGGCTTCGGTTCCTTCTGGGTCAGCTGGTCGGCAATGCCGTAAAATACAGCGGGAACGATCCCGAAATCCGATTCGCGTTTGTGCGGCAGGGCACGGAGGATGTGCTTTTGGTACGGGACAACGGGATTGGGATTAAGGCGTGTGATCTGCCTTATATTTTTGCGGAAGGCTTTACCGGAGATTCCGGCGAAGGCCGGAAGCAGGCAACCGGGATGGGGCTTTACCTGGCGAAGGAGATGGCGGGGGATTTAAAGCTTACCCTTGCGGTGGAATCCGAGTGGGGAAAGGGGACACAGCTTCGGGTGGGATTTCCGGTGGTGGAGCGGAGCTGAGCGTGGTTATCGGTTAAACCCATAAATACGACGAAGGGAATACAACCGCATTGTATGGCAGCTTTTTATAATTGAGAAGTATTTATGAGAAATTCAGTTTTCAAAAGGCGTTGTCTGATGTATAATAAAAAACAGTGGAAGAAGGTGATATTTTTGAATACAACGGAGCAGACACATCAAC
>CANDKL010000262.1 GCA_947385255.1 uncultured Roseburia sp.
CCCATATTTTTTCCCGGATTTCCAATTTGTGTTATTAATTTCCGAGACCACACAAGAATACCACAAAATCCTGGCATAGCTTTAGGAACTGTGGGCCGCACATTAAACTTATATCCGATCCAGATACCGCTTCACCATCCAGATCATATAAAGCGGAACACTGTAGGTCATTGTATTTTCAACCATATGATGTCCGATATTTTTATAATAATATTTGTAATTATTCCGCATTTTTCATAGGAATATTATTTCTCAAGAAGGCCATATATGACCATCGCGGAGCGTACCGCGCTCCTTCCTGCAAGGGTACTACCGATGTGGATATTGTCGTATTTTGTAATATAATGTTGAAAGATTCCCATACCTTTTTCCACACACCTATGATAAAATAATTTTATGGAAACAGGCCGGCACAACACGGCAGCCAACATGCGGCATAAGGAATTAATTTTTACCTTTTTACTTCTCTTTTGGTAAAAAATCTGTGCCGCTTTCGAAATCACCATCGCGCAGTTCTTCGCAGTTTTTCACCATGCCTACGGCAGAAAGGAGCCAGACAAATGCAGAAAAAAGACCAAACCACACAAGAGCTCTTCTCCATCATCACAGAAACCAGCACCATTCAGGAGATAAAAGATATCCTGAAACTATGCATGGACAGCCTGAAAAACAACACCTTGAACCTCCTTCTCACACAAGATAACGACTACCAGATATCCCTGATCGAATACCGGCAGGCCCACAAACTCTATCAGAACACCGACTTCACGGAACCCCAGCGAGACATCATAGAGCGGCTCCTGGCCCGAAAAGACGAAAACGAATTTGAACACATCGCCAACGCGTACATAGCCGGCCTCCTGGACAGCTACCGCATACTGAAAGACTTCGGCCTGACACTCGAATAAATATTTAGGAGTTGTAGAAATAGCAGACCGCCGCATATGAAGTCAAATCCACACCCCTCAAAGCTCAAAGCAACGACTTGAAATACCATGGGGGGCGGTGGATTTCACCCTCGCGGAATCCGCATCCTTTTTCTCCATCGCTTCACAGATTTTCCTGAGAAATATTGGCATACTCTTCTTCCGTTAATGATTGCATTTTGCAAGGGCCTATTTAATAATTTTCTTCATGGATTTCAAAATAGCTCTTCGGATGGGCACAGACCGGACAGACTTCCGGGGCTTTTGTACCGACTACAATATGACCGCAGTTCCTGCACTCCCATGCCTTGACCTCGCTTTTTTCAAACACGGCGGCGGTTTCCACATTCTTTAACAATGCACGGTAACGCTCCTCATGATGCTTTTCAATCTCTGCCACCGCACGGAATTTTGCTGCCAGCTCCGGAAAGCCTTCCTCTTACGCTGTCTTGGCAAATCCTTCATACATATCCGTCCATTCATAATTCTCTCCATACGCGGCAGCCACAAGGTTCACAGACGTGTCCCCGATCCCTTTCAATTCCTTGAGCCACATCTTGGCATGTTCTTTCTCATTGTCCGCCGTCTTTAAAAACAGCGCCGCAATCTGCTCATAACCTTCTTTCTTTGCCGCAGATGCAAAATATGTATACTTGTTCCTCGCCTGGGACTCTCCGGCAAATGCAGCCTCCAGGTTCTTCTCCGTCTTTGTTCCTGCATAAGGATTTGTACTCATATTCTTTTCCCCCATCATTTTCTTCTCTTTGAGTTTATCCAATATGATACCATTGACCCCCCCAAATTTCAAGATACTATGAAATTAATCATTGTTCGATATTGAAATTTTTATATACTAAAACCATATCGATTTTGAAAGACTATTATAAATAATAATTGCAAATAATAATTGTAAATAATGGCAGTAAGCAATAACTTTTCGATTACAGCCTAAATTGTGCAAAAATTAGCGTAGACAGAGGAACGAATGCCTTAAAACAGCGGTTTTCACGGCATTACCCTTTGGAAATGTATATGCTAATTAGAGTATACAAAATTTAAACACAAAAAGCTTTGTAACCCTTGAAAATTAGGCATTTGTAATATTGTATACGCTAAAATCCTACACAATTAAGGTTACAGATAAAAAACTGCTGCATCCGAACAAACATTCTGCTATAATAGACACACAGGCAGCTGCGGAAACTGACAACACATTTATCATAAAGCTGTGAAAGGAGGCCGCGTATGAACGGAGACCGTATTTATATTGCAATTGACCTGAAATCTTTCTATGCGTCTGTGGAATGCAGGGAGCGTCAGTTGGATCCGCTGATTACGAACCTTGTGGTGGCAGATGCCGCGAGGACTGAGAAAACCATCTGCCTTGCGGTATCCCCTTCCCTGAAGGCTTACGGCATCTCCGGAAGGGCAAGATTGTTCGAGGTAGTTCAAAGAGTAAGGGAGGTCAATACGGAACGCAGGTACAAGGCCCCGGGCAGGCAGTTCACCGGTTCCTCTTATCTTGCGCCGGAGCTGGCCGAACATCCGGAGCTGGAGCTTTCCTATATCATTGCGCCGCCCCGGATGGCGTTTTATCTGGAATACAGCACCAGGATCTATCAGATTTATCTGAAATATATCGCGCCGGAGGATATCCATGTGTATTCCATTGACGAGGTATTCATGGATGTGACGCAATATCTCAAAACATATGGGCTGACGGCGAAGGAGCTTGCCTCAAAAATCATCCTGGACGTCCTGGACAGCACAGGCATAACCGCCGCGGCCGGGATTGGCACGAACCTGTACCTGTGCAAGGTAGCGATGGATATTGTGGCGAAGCACGTCCGCCCGGACCGGCATGGAGTGCGTATCGCAGAGCTTGACGAAATGAGCTATCGGCGGCTTTTATGGAATCATCGTCCTCTCACCGATTTTTGGAGGATCGGACATGGATACCGGAAAAAGCTGGAAGCCGCAGGGCTCTTTACCATGGGCGACATTGCCCGCTGCTCCCTGGGCGGCGATCAGGACTATTATAATGAGGAGCTTCTTTACCGCATGTTCGGGGTCAATGCGGAGCTCCTGATCGACCATGCATGGGGCTGGGAGCCGACGACCATAGACCTGGTGAAAGCCTATAAACCGGAAACAAACAGTATCAGCTCCGGCCAGGTGCTGCAGTGCCCCTACGACGCGGAAAAGGGAAAGCTGGTTGTGCGTGAAATGGCGGACCTGCTTGCCCTGGATCTTGTAGAGAAAAAGCTGGTGACGGACCAGATGATTCTCACCATCGGCTATGATATCAACAACCTGACGGATGCCAAAATCAGGAGCAGCTATCATGGGGAAGTTACAACCGACCACTACGGGCGGAAGGTTCCAAAGCATGCCCATGGGACGGCAAACCTTGGCCGCCAGACTTCTTCTTCCCGAATCATCGTGGATGCGGTGATGGAACTGTTTGATAAGATTATCAATCCAAACCTGCTGATCCGGCGTGTAACCATCGCTGCGAACCATCTGATTCATGAAGCGCAGGCCGTGAAAACAGAAAGCTTTGAACAGCTTGACCTGTTCACAGATTATGCCGCGTTGGAAGCAGAACAGAAAGAGGAAGCTGAACGTCTTTCCAAAGAAAGAAGGCTGCAGGAAGCCATGCTGTCCGTAAAAAATAAATACGGAAAAAATGCAATCCTGAAAGGGATGAGCCTGCAGGAAGGAGCAACCACGATGGAACGCAACCGTCAGATCGGAGGACATAAGGCATGAAACAGACGGAGGAGCACAAATATGATGACATTATGAATCTTCCGCACCACGTATCAAAGCGGCATCCTCAGATGTCGGCATTAAACCGTGCGGCGCAGTTCTCGCCCTTCGCCGCACTCACCGGACATGATGCCGCCATCCAGGAGACGGCACGCCTGACAGATTCCTTCATCGAATTGGATGAGAACAGAAAAAATCAGTTGGATGAGCAGCTCCGGCTTGTTCGTGAAAACCTGGATTGCCGGCCGGAGATCGAAGTCACCTACTTTCAGCCGGATGAAAAAAAGAGCGGCGGTGCTTACGTAACCTTGTTCGGCAGGGCAAAAAAGATAGACGAATACAGCCGCCAGGTTATTTTTACCGACGGAAAATCCATCCCTATAGAGAGAATCTTTTCCATCTGCGGAGAGCTGTTCGGGGGCATAGACTGACCGGACGGCTAGTACAGCATTGCATAATCCGCAGTGGATAATGTGTTTGATATCTGTGTCAGATGTGCGTCTACAAGCCGACGGCGCAGCGGGCTACGTCTAGTATAAACCGATTTAAATACCTTTCTGTTTCACTGAGGATGCTTTTTCGAG
>CANDKL010000263.1 GCA_947385255.1 uncultured Roseburia sp.
CCCTACACGACGCTCTTCCGATCTGATGGCGAAGCTGGTTGCCGGAAACGGACGGATGGATGTGTCTGATATTGTGCAGATGACAAAGCTTGGCATTCCGGTTACGGAGGAGATGGCGGCCCAGTTTGAAAATTATAAATCCGATCAGTATGCGATACTGGATCGGCTGGAGGCCGTTATGGAAGCGATTCCGGAAAGTCTGGCCGGGGAAGGCCAGAGCCTAAAGGAGCTTTTGGATTTTAACCGGCAGATGCTAAATGTCCTGCTGGGCGAGGCTCAGACGGCGGACGGAAGCGTAACGGTACGCGGCGGGCAGGCGGAGGGAAGCGCTCAGGCGGGAATTGGGGCAGATGTACAGGCAGCGCAGTCCGGGAAGGAGCTGCCCGGGGAGCAGGGAGCAGCCGGAAAGACTCTTGCCGGGGAAGCGGTGCAGTCTGGGAAGGATGTGTCCGGGGAGCAGGGAGCAGTTGGAAAGGCTCTTGCCGGAGAAGAGGTGCAGTCTGGGAAGGATGTGTCCGGGGAGCAGGGAGCAGCCGGAAAGGCTCTTGCCGGAGAGCAGGCGGCGCAGCTTGGGGAGGAACTGTTCGGAGAACAGGGAGCGGTCGGAAAGGCTCTTGCCGGAGAGCAGCTGATACAGGCCGGGGAAGAATTGTCCGGGGAGCAGGGGACAGCCGGGAGGATACTCGCCGGAGAACAGGGAGCAGCCGGGAAGGCTCTCGCCGGAGAGCAGTTGGCGCAGCCAGGGAAGGAGCTGTCCGGAGAGCAGTCGGCACAGGCCGGGAAAGCTGCCGGGGAGCAGACGACACAGTTTGGAGGGGGACTTGCCGGGAGCGAAAAATCCGCCGTGCAAAACCCGCAGACCGATACACTAAAGAATCTGTTTACCGGAGAGGGACTGCAGCGCCTGTCCGGGCAGCTGGCCAAGATCCCGGAGCTGTCGCAGAACCCTTCTGTATTCCAGGAGGGAATGCTGTCCGTTGATTTGACCTCAAAGGAGCTGCTGCACCTTTTGAGTCAGGCATTTTCCAGCAGGAATCCGTTTAGCCGGCAGGCGCTTTCCGGCCTGGCTTCCTCTAAGGAGTACCGTACGCTGATCCGAAGCGTTATGGAACAGCAGTGGCTTCTGCGGCCGGAGGAGCTGAAGGGAGAACACAAGGTAAGCGAGCTGTACGAACGCTTAGACCGCCAGATGGCACAGCTGGAAAAGGTCTTAAAGGCATTCGGGCAGAGTACGCCGCAGCTTTCCGATACTGCCGCCAGCGTGCGGAGCAACATCCAGTTTATGAATCAGCTCAACCAGACCTACGCCTATATTCAGATCCCGTTAAAGCTGGCAGGGCAGAACGCCCACAGTGATTTGTATGTCTACACCGACAAACGCAAAAAGAGAGAAAAGGGCGACGAGCTGACTGCCTTTCTGCATCTGGATTTGGATCATCTGGGCTCGACTGACGTTTCCATCAAGCTGCGCAGCCGTCAGGTGTCGACGAACTTTTATCTGGCGGACGACATTTCCTACCGGCTGTTGTCGGAGCATATAGAGCTTCTGGAGCAGCGCCTGTCAGAAAAGGGCTATCAGGCCAAAATCCACATTACGAACCAGGAGGAAAAGGTAAACTTCGTAGAGGATATCCTAAAGCAGGGCACGCCGTCCGCAGGCGGCATGGTGCACCGCTATTCATTTGATGTCAGGGCGTGAAATCATGAAACGAGAAAAAGAAGCGATCAAAATAAAAACAGCCGTAGCCCTTTCCTATGAGCCGGGAGACGCGGCGCCGAAAATTCTGGCAACCGGCAAGGGAGAGTTGGCCGAGCGTATTATTAAAAAGGGGCAGGAGGAAAACGTTCCCCTTTACAAGGATACGAAGCTGGCCAGCACGCTTTCCAAGCTGGAAATCGGAGATTCCATTCCGCCGGAGCTGTACGACGTGGTAGCCGAAATCCTGGTTTTTGTAGACGATATGGATCGGCTGCGTTCCAAACTGCGAAACCCATCATGAGAGGAAATGCGGCATAAATATGGAGAATAAAAGGCAGGTTGGCAGCGCCTATGAAAAGAAGGCTGCCGAGTACTTAATCGGACAGGGCTTTCAGATTATTGAGAAAAATTTTTACAGCCGTTACGGCGAAATTGACATCATCGCACAAGACGGCAGATATCTTGTATTTATAGAGGTCAAATACCGCAGGGACTCTTCCTGCGGCAGTCCCTTAGAAGCGGTAACTGCAGGTAAACAAAAGCGGATTTGCAGGGCCGCTTTCTATTATTGCACCAAAAAGGGCTGCGGCGATCGGACGCCGTGCCGCTTTGACGTCATCGCAATCGAAGGCGGAAATAAAATCATACATATCAAAAATGCATTTGATTTTCAATATTAAAACAGAAAGGAAGTCTAAAATGGTTACAGGAAGCATCCCGGTTTTGCGGCAGTTCCCCACGGAAAACGGCAAAGAGCTGCCGCTTTTTATTTACCCCTCCTTAGAACAGACCGGACTCGTCCGGCACGCCTTTACCACGCGCCTTGGCGGCGTAAGCAAAGGCATCTATTCTTCACTCAATTTAAGCTTCACCCGGGGAGACAACCGTGAAGACGTAAAAGAAAACTACCGCAGGCTGGCACTGGCGCTTGGCGTAGACTGCGAAAGCTTTGTCTGCTCCGATCAGGCCCACACAACAAACGTCATTCGCGTTGGCCGGGCAGATCGGGGAAACGGCGTTTTTCGGGAGCGAAGCTATAAAGAGGTAGACGGTATGGTTACAGACGATCCGCTTGTAACCCTGGTCACATACTTTGCAGACTGTGTCCCGCTGTATTTTGTGGATCCCATACACCGCGCCATCGGCTTAAGCCACTCCGGCTGGCGAGGCACTGCGAACCGCATGGCCCGGGCAACCCTTGAAAAAATGAAGCAGGAATTTGACACGAGCCCATCCGATGTCCTCTGCGCCATCGGGCCGTCCATCTGCCAAAGCTGCTACGAAATCAGCGAAGACGTTGCGGAAATATTTCAGAAAGAATTTCCGGAATATGAAGCACAGCTCCTCATGGCAAAAGCAAACCGCAAATACCATTTGAATCTCTGGCGTGCAAACGAAATGATTTTGTCAGAGGCCGGTGTGCCAAAGGAAAACATCGCAGTAACCGAGGTCTGCACCTGCTGCAGCCCGAGGCTTTTGTTTTCTCACCGCGCCACCCATGGAAAGCGCGGGAATCTTGCGGCTGTGCTTGCTTTGCGGAGGGACATTAAAATGGTGTAAAGTCTGAATCATTTAACAAAGGCTTTACACCCCAGACTGCATTTCATAATCAATCAGCAGATGCACCCGCCTTGTCAATCAGTTCGCGAATCTCATTAATTTCCTCGTTGGTCAGCTTCTTTTTGCTGGTAAACGCGGCAAGAAAAGCGGGGAGCGAACCCGCGAAGGTCTCATCCACATACTTCTTGCTGTGACGGGCGTAGAACTCCTGCCGGGACAAGAGAGAAGTCACTATGCCGTTATTGTTTTGAAACAGGCCCTTATCGCAGAGCCGGCGAAGTACCGTGTGTGTTGTGGTCCGTTTCCAGGTGAGCTTTGCTGCAGCCAGTTTTGTAAGCTCGGCGGATGTCACTGGCTCTCTCTCCCAGATGATTGTCAAGAGCCTTTTCAAAAATAGGAAGCCCTAAAGGATACCTCTATACCCTCTGGGGCACGCGTACCATTCGGCATATTAATGAAATCTTAATAAACTCCTACATATATCTTTATTGTTACATCCACTGTACAATGCTACACTAAGTGTATCAAATGTATTAATACACTTAGACAGGAGGTCATAGGATTGCTGCAATTAAACTACAGGGATGCAAAGCCTATTTATGAGCAGATCAAAGACGGAATCCGCCATTTACTGCTGTCCAACGCCATTTCGGCAGATGAAAAGCTGCCGAGTGTCCGTGAGCTGGCTTCGAATCTGGCAATTAATCCCAATACGATACAGCGCGCATACCGTGAGCTGGAAAGCGAAGGCTACATTTATTCCAAGCAGGGAAAAGGGACATTTGCCTCTGCCACCACTTTTATTCACAAGACAAGAGAGCAGGAGCTTTTACTGGCATTCGACGATGTGGTAACCGAGCTTTTTGTACTGGATGTGACAAAAGAGGATTTGGGACAGCGTATGGAAAATCTGGAGCAGGGAAGGATGGTAGAGAATGGTTGA
>CANDKL010000264.1 GCA_947385255.1 uncultured Roseburia sp.
CTCTGCCGTATACATCTCTACGATTTCCGGAGCTTTGGATTCCCAATCAACCTTTACGGCTTTGATACAGTCATACTGCTCTAAATCCGTAATCAATGTGAGCCCGTCAGCAAGGCTTCCTGCGTCTACCCAATCATTCGTATCCGTTTTCAAAGATACGGCTGCACCTTCCGCCGTTCCCGGATAGGTTAAGATACGTACAGCGCCAACCTGCACCGGTTTTGTGATACGCCAGGTAAAAGAACCTGCGCCGCTGCCTTCTTTTGCCTTAAAGGATGTTACAAGGGAATTATCCGCACCGTAGGCCGGCGTAGATCCTTCCGCACATTCTACCGTAGAGACAAACCTTGCGTCACGATTGCTGTTTACGAAGGCTAACTCATTCAGCTTAAATGTTACATCCGATGTACCCTTATTGCGAATACGGATGATGTTTAAATCTGTACTCTGCTCACCGGTCTGTATTTCTTCCCAGTCCATGCCGTCTAATGAGCTCTCTAATACCAGATTATCGTTTGCCGTATAATCAGCCGCAACAGAAGTAACCTCACGAATTCTTGGTACTTCAATACCCACATACTCTCCTGCTTTTAATGTGATATCCGTCCCTGCTTCACCGGCAAGTATGGAAGCTTCGTTTTTCTTAATAGACATCTGCAGTTCTTTTGCCGCATCTGCATTTGTATAAGCATCAAAGCTTGGCGGACTAACCGTTACCGCAAATTCGCGGATTGCGTACCAGCTATTAGAAGACGTTGCTGTACGAATACGGATATAACGGGCTATGATACCATTATCTGTATAATCCCTTATAATGTTATTGGTTTTGGCAATCGTCTCTATTTCTGTGTAATTTTCACCGTCAACCGAATATTCCATAATAGCATTCGCGAAAATATCGCCATGCGTATCGCTGTTCCCCTGATAGATTCTTACATTGTTGATCTGGTACTGATCGCCCAAATCCAAACCGATATAAGCCCCTGCCGACTGTGCAGCATTAAACCATGCATAGGTGCTGGTATTTCCGTCTGTAACATCCGCCGCGCTTCCGGAATAAAATCCGCCCAGCCCGTCATAGATTAAAGTTCCTTCCGCTGCCGTACCGCCGCCGGCATCGCTTCCTCCAAAGCTGTGTTTTAAAATCTTTTCCATATCGGCCTTAACGGCATTGTCCATTTCCTGTACAAACGGCATGATAACCATTGCCCCGGACTGTGCCTTAATGGTCGTACCGCCCAGCTGCGGCGCCGGACAGTTCTTGGAAGCATCATAAGCATCTACGGCCTTGATGTACTCTTTTACAGCAGTATTTTCATCGTCCTCCTGTAAAGCAAGCTGTGTCTTTACATAAGCCGCTCCTGCTTTGCAGATTTCCCGGAGAGAATCAACCCACGGATTCATCTCGTCAATCAGGTTTGCATTTACACCGTTCTTCTGGAAATCTTCTGTAGCAGCTATGATTTTCTCAAATTCTGCAACCAGCGCATTTCCGGTTTCTGCAGATGGATCTGCCTGATATGCTTCTACGTAAGGCTCAAGCTCCTTTGACTCTGCCATACCTGTAATTCCTTTAGGTGATGGATTGGTCAGGTGCTTGCACATTTCATGTAAGGAATCCGATGCGCCCTCATCTATGTACTGGAAGCAGTCTGCCCAGCTCTTCTCGCTGTCAAACGCCGCCGTATTCCACGCATAATCCGCAATTGCAAACAACGAAACCTTAGACGCTTCCGCCTGTTCCAACGGATTGGTTACAAGTCCCTTAAATCCGGTTACACCGCCTGTATTTAAGATACAATTCTCAGCCGGTCCCATAACAAGGCGTGCATGGTTAACGTCATTTACCGGCCAGTTCAGCCACATGAACGCTTCTTTATCGCTGATTTCCTTGAAATGATCAAATGTCTCCTGTGTCGCCGGATAGCAAACCCACTCGCCGGTCCACATAAACTCTACATCTTTGTCTACTTCTTTTAATTTGTTATAGTAATCATTCAGGGAAATCCCATATCCCCAGTCCGCTGCCGCCGTACAGTAAATCATAGGTACGAATACCAAATTGTAGCAATCTCCCTTACTCTTTGACCATGCGCTCATATCATTGAGCAGTTTAATCTGCACATCCGGATTACTGCTTGCATCGTCTGCGGAAATTACAAACTGGCGAACCCCCGCGTCGTACAGCTGCTGGAATTTGGCTTTGACAACTTCCAGACTCTCATCATAATTCGTCAAATCAATTTTCTGGTTCATAAACGGATGGATCGCCCACAAGAAACGGCATTTGGAAGCGGTACCCGCCGCTACCATCCTCTGGATGTCAGCAAGCTCTTTTTCCGGATACGGATCCCTCCAGTTGCTGTTGTGGTACGGATCGTCCTTGGGTGCAAAGATGTAAGTATTCATCTTAAAATCCCCGCCGAATTCCATCAGGCTGATCCTATCATCCACCGACCACGGAATTCCGTAATACCCTTCGATAAAACCACGATACTGGCCGATTGCATAATCTTCCATCTGAAGCCTGCGAATGGTTGTCCCCTCGGACTGCTCTAAGATCATCTTCAAAGAAGCGAGTGCATAGAACGCCGCATCCGTATCTTTGCCGACAACTGTAATCTGGTTTGCTTCGATTGCAAGCAGATATGCGTCTACTTTCTCAAAAAGAGTTTCGTCATATTCCAGATTTGCTTTTGCGTAAGCGTCTGCCGCGCCGTTCGAGCCTGCAACGCCGACTAAGATATTGGTCTTGCCGTTCTCTGCCGCGCTCACTTCTTTTACACTGACTTCCTTTGTCGCCAATACTGCGCCAAGGCGATCCTTTGTCGCCTGATCGATGCCGCTTTCAAATACGGCGTTTACTTCGTTCGGCAGGGTAAGCGTACCCTCTCCGTAAACAAGAGACTGCGGCGTCGGGTAAATGGTATACCCCCCCCCCGTCTCCTGCGTCTCTTCTGCTGCTGCGGGCTGTGACGGAAGGACGGTAATCCCCGACAGGACCATCGCACATGCCAGCAGAAGGCTGATCATACTTCTCAGTTTCTTCATAATTACTTCCTATCTCCTTTCTGGTTCATATTATGTCTAAATTATACAACTTTTCACATTCAAATTCAACTATTTTATGCAAAAATTATACCAATAATTAAAAATGGAATTTTTCCCCATATAAAAAAAGTGTAAGGCCTTTTCCAATCAGACCTTACACCTTCCTTTTACTCTGCTCCCGGCTTCTCCACCGCTGCAACCGCATCCTTCTGCATCGGGATACGGCAGTTCTTATTGCTGCCGAATTCTACAATAATAGTATCATCTGCAATATCAATAATAACACCATAAAATCCGCTTGTCGTCAATACGGTATCTCCCACTGCCAGCTCTGCCAGCATTGCGTTTTTCTTCTTCGCCTCTTTCTGCTGCGGGCGGATCATAAAGAAATACATAAACGCAAACAGAACTGCTAATGAGAGCAGCATGGGGAGGGAACTGACTGTTTCTTCGCTTAACAAAATACTCATCGCTTTTCCTCCTTATTTGTTAAGGCCCTTTGGACCCGGATCCAAACCGCTTAGACCATTGTACACAAATCTCTGGCAAACCGCAAGGGAATGTTTGCATTTTATATTCTTTTCACTTTTCACGTCGTAACAGTTCAGCCTGCGGCTTCACTGTTACAGAATCCGCCCCCATTTAAAGTTTGCCTGCGGCAAAGGGGGGGCGGATTCTCGGCTACTCTACTTTACTGGCTGCTAACTGCGCAGCAAGTGCGCAGTTGCAGGCTGAACTGTTACTTCACGTCACGTCGCCGTTTCCTCTGCGCCGCCCTGCTTCATCCGATACAGCTTTTCTTCTTTATAGCTATGATACCGTCCTGCGTCAATCGCATCACGGATCTCCTCCATCATCGTATTGTAAAAATACAGATTGTGCAGCACTAGAAGACGCATGCCAAGCATCTCCTTTGCCTTGAGCAAATGCCGGATATACGCCCTGCTGTACCTGCGGCATGCCGGGCAGCTGCAGCCCTCCTCTAACGGCCTTGTGTCCTTTTCGTATTTCCGGTTCGACAGATTGAGCCTCCCCTGATTGGTATAGGCATGCCCGTGCCGTCCGTTCCGGCTCGGATATACGCAGTCAAAGAAGTCTACTCCCCTGTCCACTGCCTCCAGAATATTCGCCGGCGTCCCGACACCA
>CANDKL010000265.1 GCA_947385255.1 uncultured Roseburia sp.
AAATACGCCGGTACGGAAATGACGGCACGCGTAATTTCCTCTCCCAGGGACTCGGAAGCGTAGGTTTTTACGTATTGCAGTAATTTTGCAGATAATTCCACCGGCGTATAGGACTGCCGGCCTAAGGCTATTTTTTCACTGGTTCCGATTTTGCGTTTGATCTCGATTGCGGTATTCTCCGGCGACAGCAAATACTGCGCCTTGGCCCGCTCTCCGATGACAAAATTCCCGCCTGCGTCAATTCCCACGGCAGAGGGCGTGATCATCCGCTTGTCCAGGTTGGCAACCATGACCGGCTTGCCGTCCTTTATGACCGCCGCCTCCGTTGTGGATGTTCCCAAATCAATTCCGATAATTGTACTCATATTTCCTCCTAATCCCACGTATCCCGTGTCCCTCCAGTTACAGCGTTCCTAAGCGATATGCCGCAACCCGTGCCTTTTTCTTTACGTTTCCCTTATAAATATATCCACAGCAGTAGACGTCCGCTATCCGCTTATCCAGATCCAGATCGTCTGTCTGTACGGTTTCCACAACCTCATGCAGATCGTAATCTACCCGCATGTTACCTCCGCCGATGACCACGATCCCGCACAGCTGCCGGTAACGTTCCAGATTGCTCTCCATCAATGCAATCTGCGAGGCCCAGGTTTCATCCCTGCTGTCCGCAAAACGCTTCAAGCTCCAAAACTGCTCCTGATACGCTTCAAACAGCTCCAGCAGATGACGCTCCCCCTGCTTAAAATCCCGGAAATGCTCTCTGACCTCCTCCTCGTCTGACTGCCGTTCCTCCCATTCCTCCAGCAAATCCTCAATTGCCATGCCGTGCTTGTTGGCCGCGGCCTGAAGCTTTCCGATGCTGGTATTTAAATTTTCCAGCCTTCCCCTTCCGGCATCCACACCGTGCTCCAGCGTCTTTAACCTTTCGTCCAGATTTTTTAAAAGATCTTCATTTTTCTTTTTGAAAAACATACTTCCCTGCCCTTTTCTATGTATTGGAATATTTTCTACAATTATACGGTACTGCGTTGGAAAATTCAATGTTATTTGGGATTTTATTTTGTGGGGGACGGATACCCAGACAAAACTATTCCGCCTTCCGTTTCACCAACCGAACGCTCGCCCCCGACAATCCCAAAAGCAATACCGTCGCCCCAATCCGAATCCATAAATTCCGATCCATCCATGCAAAAATCCCGGTTTCCGCCCGCAGCACGGAGGTCAGATTAGCCGCCATATGCGCCGCCGCAGCGTACCAGATATGTTCTCCCCATTCGGCAAAGCAGGCCAACAGCAGCCCGAATACCGATGCATATACAAACTGCACCAGATTCATATGGACAAGCCCGAAAATCACGGCGGATAAGAGAATTCCGCGCTTGATCCCAAGCCATTCCCTGGCCCGCCCATACACCAGGCCGCGGTACAAAAGCTCCTCTGCAAGCGGTATCACGATACAAAGGGCCGCGATTTCCAGCAGAAGGTTTCCCATATAAAAGGTCTGCTCAATTTGCCCGTAGGAAGCGGAATACTCTGCAATGCGAAAAAACCCAAGCAGGTTGTTAAAGGCCACCGCAAAGCAGCCGCCCGTACAGCAGGAAAGAAGAAGCGCCGTTCCCTTTACCGAGCGCTTTGACGTCTGCAGACGGCTTTTATCCTGCCGGTAATCCCGGTATAAAAGCGGCAGGACGGCGGCAGAGGTAATCAGCTGCCGTAAAAGCTTTGAGTCCAGGGATTTTGGCAGCAGGAGCTCTAACACATACAGCAGAAGGGTTGTTGCTGCAAAATAAAGGAAAATCGGGTAAAGAAGATTCCATAGCTGCATGGATTTTGACTGTTTCATGCGATATCGCCGCCTTTCTTTTTGATTTCTTTTTTGACCTCGTCCAGATAAAACAGAGAGCCAAATGCCGTAATGACGTCATCCCTTCCCTGCTCCAGTGCCTTCTCACAGGCCTCTGATACGCTTTGGGCCACGCAGGCCGGCGTGCCCCGTTTTTTTATTTCAGCCGCCAGAGCTTCTGTCGGAAGCGCTCGGGGATTTTTTGGCGTTACGGTATAGATTTTTTCAAACAGCGGCAGCAGGATCTCTAACAGTTCTCCGTAGGGCTTGTCCGCCAGAACGCCCATAATCCCAATCCGGCGCCGATCCGGAAAATGGGCAAGCAGGCTTTCCTTAAGCCTTGCTGCCGCGTCCGGATTGTGCGCCCCGTCTATGTAAAACAGCGGCCTTTTGCAGATGCATTCAAAACGGCCCGGCCACACGGCCGCTTCCAGGCCCTTACGGATGTCGTCCTCGGTAAGAGAATAACCGTAGGTCCGAAGCGAAAAAAGCACTGCTGCGGCCAGCGCGGCATTTTCTGCCTGATAGCTTCCTGCCATGGACAGTGTAAGCCTGCCGAGCCTGGGATGCACACAGCCCAGCGTCCCCTGCCCTATCTGTATTTCTTTCATCTGCTCTGCCGTAGAAAACGGCGCGTTTTGCAGGCTTGCGTATTGCTTTAACATGCGCTCCGCCGCAGGCGCCTGAACGGTTGATATCACCGGGCGGCCTTTTTTTATAATGCCTGCCTTTACGGCCGTAATTTCCTCCAGCGTATTCCCCAGAAACGCCGTATGATCTATGCCAATCGAAGTAAAGACGCTGCAAAGGGGATCTGTAATCAGGTTAGTGGCGTCGGTGCTGCCGCCCATGCCGGTTTCCAGCACGACAATCTCGCACTCCCTCCGGTAAAACCATACAAAGGCAAGCGCCGTTTCCACCTCAAATACGGTCGGATGGCGCATGCCCCGTTTTGTCATGCGGCGGCAGGCCCATGCCACGGCTTCCATGCAGCCGGCATACTCCTCCTCTGAAATACACACGCCATTGATCCGGTATGCATCCCGCAGTCCGAATACGGCCGGGGAATTGAACTGCCCGGTAAGGTAGCCCGCCCCTGTAAGCGCACTGGCTAAAAAGCAACATACCGATCCCTTTCCGTTTGTGCCCGCAATGTGCACGGCCTTAAGCTCCTTCCAGATATCTCCCAGCTCCTGCAAAAGCGCCCGTATGCTATTAAGGCCCAAAATACTTCCGTATGCCTTTGCCGCTTCATGGAAGCGGACTGCCTGTCTGTAATCCATCGTTCCTCACACTTTCTTAGCTGTGCCGGACGCCTCTGGTATCCCGGCTGCCTATCCGAAGGCGGTTTAATTCCAGCTCTTTTCCGCCAAGCGGTACGAGGATGCTTTCATCCTGTCCCATCAGATAGGCTTCCTCCAGTTCGTCCTCTGCCAAAAGCCGCATTCCGCGCACGCCGACGGCTCCCTTCTTCTTTTCCGGAATGGTCCCGGCGTCAATCCGCAAAAACATGCTCTTTTTCGACTGCATGACCAGATGCATACCCTCCTCGAAAAAGCCAATCCGAAGCACCGTATCTGCGTCTCCCAGCTTCGTCGCGGCTGTCGTACGCTTTGCCACGTCAAATTCCTCCCCGTTTACCAGCTTTAACATACCGGTTTTTGTGACAAACAGCATTTTGTGCCGCTTCATCTGCTCTAAGGAGGCCATAAATACCAGATTTTCTTTACTGCTGTCGTAGTTGCTGACATTATCGACCGGCTGTCCTTTGTCCCGAAATTTGCCGAAGGGAAGATCGGCTACCTTTAGGAGATGCATCTGTCCGAGATTCGTAAAAATCCCGATTTTGTCTGTGTTTTTGCAGGCAATGATAAAACGGTTTTCGCTGTCAGCAGCCTCCCGGTTACGCTCGTAGGCAGCCGTGTCAATTGAGTGCGCATAGCCGAAGCGATCCATTAAGACTACGACCTCCTGCTCCTCCATCTGCGGCTCCTCCACAACAATTTCCCCGGCATTTTCAACTGTGGTCCTCCGGGGTACGGCATATTCCTTTTTCAGGGCGTCTAACTCCTTCATAATGACCCTCGCCATTTCGGCGCGATTGCCTAAAACCCCTTCGTACCGTTCGATATGGGCAAGCGTCGCCTCATGATCCCTTTGAAGCGCCTCAATTTCCAGGCCAATCAGCTTATACAGGCGCATTTCCAGAATCGCTGTAGCCTGCCGCTCCGTAAAGCAAAGCTTTTGGGCCTGTTTCCTGGAGTTTTCCGTCTTAAAGCGGATGCCCTCTGTTTTTCCCTCGACCAGGCAGGCCTTTGCTTCTTTGATATGCTTGCTGCCGCGCAGGATTTCT
>CANDKL010000266.1 GCA_947385255.1 uncultured Roseburia sp.
GGATTCTTCATGCACGCAATTACATTTTCCGTATTTTTTTGTCTTCCTTCATCTTCATAGCATTGCCTGTGAATACCGACAATCGCATAATCAAGATACTGGATATATTCCGGATCAAGCGATAGCTTTCCCCCGTTTAAAACATTAATTTCGCAGCCGTGCAAAACCTCAATATCATGCAGAACCGGGGGGATAATTTCTAAATTGGAATAATAAAAGGGGTTTACAGTTCCGGGGATTCCGGGAGCGTGTTCGCTGATTCCGATTAATTGAAGCCCCTGTTCCTTTGCCGCGGCCGCCATTTCCCGTATTGTTCCGTAGGCATGGCCGCTTACAAGCGTATGCATATGGATATCTGCTACTAATTTTTTCATAATTGCCTCCTCAAGCTGGTTTTGTCATGGCCCTCCCGGGCATATGCACTGTGTCTTTGCGGATATCATTATAGTGCAGTTTCAAAGAAAAAACTATTTCATTTGTGCCATTATTTATTAGAATCCTGCCATTTGTGCCGATATTCTGACGGCGTACAGTGTGCATACTCCCGAAAAATTTTTCCAAAATAGCTGCTGCTTCCCAAACCACACGATTGGCTGATTCCCGTAATAGATTCCTGTCCGCCCGCCAGCATTTGACAGGCAGCCTGTAAACGATAGCTTTTGATATATTCTACCGGCGTAATGTGCAGACAGTCATGGAATACCCGAAAGCATTCGCGTTCACTCAAATAGGCCGCCGCTGCAAGCTGTGGAACAGTGATTTTTTCGGAATAATGCTCATGGACGTAGATCATCATCTGTTTTATTTTATCGCTGTTTTTATTGGTTTCAAAATTCTTTTTTAACAGCGGGGCAGACAGTTCAAACAGCATCAGCCATATTTCAAGCAAAGCTGCCTGTAATTGGATTTCATATCCCGATTTGTCGTCGGGAATCTGAAATGCTTTTAAAATAAGCTTCAGGATTTTTTGGTGCGTCGGATTTTCCGGAAAAAGAGGCAGCAGTTCAATCTGTGAGGCTGTCACAATGGGCGTGACATATTTTTTCCCGATTCTGCTCCCGGGCATTCCTGCAAGGAAAGAGCTGTCAAAAAGGTGGACAAGCGGAACATTTCTCCCAGTCTGTGAGAGGGCCTTTGTCATATGGAGCACGTTTGAATTTACCATGCCGCCGCTTCCGGCCGGAAACAGCATTTTTCCTCCGGGGGTATAGTATTCCAGCGTGCCGCTCTCTATATAAAAGATTTCAACTGCCCGGTGCCAATGCCATGGAACAGAACGCCCGGTATGCTTATCAAGCTCTACTCTTGATGCAATGTAGGGAAAATCGTCTGAGTAGTTTGGGAGCAATTCTTCCCGGCTTCCTGTATGAAATTCAATTTTCTGTATATTTTTCATAATTCCCCTTTACGTTTGGAATGGTATATCGGATTGATATTAAATATACCGAATAGGGACGGGATCGTCAACGGTTGGCTATATTTCATAGGCATTTTGGGAATGAAAAGTGCTCTGTAATTTGGCATACCGATTGACAGCGGCTGAATTTTTTTCTATACTAAAAAGCAGCAGAGCTTTATAAATGAAAGATAGGAGAAGATAAGCATGAAAAAATATGGATTTGGTGTGGACATCGGGGGTACGACCTGCAAGATCGGTTTATTTGAAACAACGGGCGTCTTACTGGAGAAATGGGAAATTCCGACAAGGCGGGAGAATAACGGAGAGAATATCCTGCCGGATGTAGCGGCTTCTGTTGCAACGAAGATGGTAGAGCGCGAAATTTCCAAGACCGACATACAGGGAATCGGAATCGGCGTGCCGGGGCCGGTGACCTCGGAGGGCGTGGTGATGCGCTGTGTCAATCTGGGATGGGATGTGATCAATGTTGCAAAGGATATGACGGAGCGGACCGGCTTTCATATAAAGGTCGGCAACGATGCAAATGTAGCCGCGCTGGGCGAGATGTGGCAGGGCGGCGCCAAGGGACATAAGGACGTGGTGATGGTTACGCTGGGGACCGGTGTAGGCGGCGGCGTAATTATTGACGGGAAGATTGTAACGGGCTGTAAGGGGGCCGGCGGAGAAATCGGCCATGTGATTATAAACGAAGAGGAAACCGAATGCTGCGGGTGCGGCAGAAAGGGCTGTTTGGAGCAATATGCGTCTGCGACCGGAATTGTGCGTATGGCGAAGCAGAGACTGGAACGCTCGGAGGAGGAAACCTCACTGCGCGGGGTAGAGCCGCTGACGGCAAAGGATATTTTTGACGCTGCAAAAGCAGGAGATGCCGTAGCGGACGAAATCGTAGAGGATATGACAAGGCTTTTGGGCAGCGCGCTTGCGAATATTGCCTGTATCGTGAATCCGGAGGTGTTTGTCATCGGCGGCGGGGTATCGAAGGCAGGCAGCATTATTACAGATCGGGTAAAGAAATATTTTGATGAGAAAACGTTCCATGCGTGCCGGGATGCTTATTTTGAGCTGGCGACGCTGGGCAATGACGCCGGGATGTACGGCTGTGTTCAGATGATATTAGAATAATTAGAATAAGAAACGAAGGGCCTGCCGCAGGGAACAGTTAGCGGCAGGCCCTTTCCTGATTATGTAACGGTTTGGGAAACAGCTTAAACGGTCGTATTGACGCCGTTAATGGCAGCGTGCTCGTTTTCATCCATCGGAATCACCAGGCATTTTTGGCCTCCGATATACTGCGATTTAATCTGAGCAGCCTTTTCCGGCTTGACGCGTAAAATCACGTCGTACGTTTTGGCGGCTCCGGGCTCGGCTTCCTCTGCTTCAGAGGCCGGAAGAAGCATGCGGGTATCCTCCAGCTGCCGCTGCAGGGAGGCAACCTTCTGCACCAGCTCCTTACTCTGGCGCAGCTTGCTGCCGGCTTCCACGGCTTTTGTATCGATCAGATTTTCCAAAAACGGCGCCTCGTCTTCAAATTCCTTCTGGTAGGAATCCTCGATCATAGCAGCGGCATTTTCCGGCACATTGGATTCTGCCATAATTTCCCCGATGTCCTTCGGGGTTACACGTACCGGATCCTCGTTTTCCTCGTCGCCCGTTTCCTCTGCCATATCCGAAAGCCCCTGCTGGATGTCATAAAAAATCTCCTTTGAGGTATCCTCATCCCCGCCAAACGCTTTCTTTACAATGGATTCAAACGCTATCTTCTGCTCCGTCGCCGTACGGCGCGCCGCGCAGCCAAGGATATCCTCCATCAGCTCCGTATGCGGCGCTTTGGCATTCTTGTGATACGTCATAACGGCATGGATATCTGCGCTCCGGTCTGTAAACGCCGGGAAGACAAAGCCGCTTTCCGGCAGGCCTACCACCCAGTCCCGTACACGCGGCCCAATCCGGTTCTCATCCGCCCGGTAGCCCAGCCCCGGCTTACTTAAGCCCACCGGGCAAATCGCGCAAAGCAGGTATTCGTAGACCTCCTCCGATTCGTCCAGCTTGCTGTGATCGCTGGCTTTGGTAATCACGTCATATGCGTCATGGAACACCAGAATCAGATAATTTCCGGCGCAGTCGTAGCTGTCAATGATCAAATCATAAAACCGTTCCAGCAGATCGTCATTTTGCAGCGCACTGCCCCGCAGCGCCATCAGAAACTGCTGCTTGCCGCCCGCCGCCTCCTCTTCCAACGGAAATTCCAGCTCCAGAAGCTGATTGCCGATGGTTCCGGAGAGGGTTTTCTTTGCGATTTCCAGGTATTTGAAAAATTCCTCTTCATCTAAATTTAAAAACGTCTCGCCAAGCTTGACGACACGGTTGCGCTCACTGTCCACATAGCAGCCGCACATGCGGGTGATCGTACAGGTTTCCTTTTTCAGGCGGCGTTTTAATTCGGAAATGTCTTTTTTGTTCATAGCTCCTCCTTGCTAAACATGTAATGTATCCCCAATTTATTATATAGAAAACCTGCAATTTCTGCAAGAAATATGCTATACTGAATAAAACCCCTGTCTTTGGAACATAATAGCAAAAACAAAACTATTATGTGAAGGAGATTTTTCAAACATGAAGAAATCAGCAGTTGTACTGATCTTAACTGCGGCAGTACTTGTATCCGTTTCGACAGGCTGCGGCCGCAGAGGCACAGAGGATGCAAAGAATAACGATAAGATCGGAAGAGCGTCGTGTAGGGAAAGAGTGTTCTCTACTGTGT
>CANDKL010000267.1 GCA_947385255.1 uncultured Roseburia sp.
CACGGAATTCCACATGGCAATCGTCTCCTGCGCCGTTGTATTCCTGGTTCTGGCGTCCCTTACGATACGCCGGATTAGCCTGCCGTCCGTCGTCGGCAGATAATTGTGCTCATCAATATTGATCTGCGTTAAAGCACTGATAAAAATCTTATATTTGCTCTCCCTCGGCAGGGTATAGGAAAGCTTATCGTTCAGCCCGTGAATCCCCTCAATGACCAGAAGATCCCCTTCGCCGAGTGTGAGAAGCCTGCCCTTGTACTCACGCCTTCCGGTCTTAAAATTAAAGGTCGGAAGCTCCACCGTCTCCCCGCGCAAAAGCGCGGGCATATCCCGGTTAAACTGCGCCACGTCCAGTGCCTCAAGGCACTCAAAATCCGGCCTGCCGTCCTCATCCCGCGGTGTATTTTCCCGATCGAGATAATAATCGTCCAGAGAAAGCGGATACGGACGCAGGCCCAGTGCCGACAGCTGAATGGACAGACGGTGCGCAAAGGTCGTCTTACCGGATGATGAGGGTCCTGCCACCATGACAAACTTCCGATCGCCGTTTGATGCAATCGTCTGAGCCAGCTGCCCGATCCGCTGCTCCATCAAAGCCTCCTGCACCAGAATAATCTCCTGCATCCGGCCCGAAGCAATGGCGTTATTTAATGCGCCAATGGTATCGACGCCCATCGTGCCGCCCCATTTTCTGGAATTGTTCAACGCTTCAAAATACTTAACAGAGGGCGTAAACCGGGCTGTCCTTTTGGTATCCTTATCCGGGAACATCAGCACAAAGCCGTCACCGTACGGCTTTAAGTCAAAATATTTCAAATATCCGGTATGCGGCGCCATATAGCCATAAAAATAGTCCTTATAATTGTCCAGAGAATAGATATTCACATTGGAGCTTCTGCGGTAACGGAATAACCGCTCCTTTTCCTTCATTCCAAGCAAGCCAAACAGCTCCACAGCCTCGTCCGTTCCCACGCAGTCCTTTTGAATCGGAAGCGAAAGCTCCGCCAGGCGAAGCATCTCTGCCTTCAGCCGCTCCAAAAACGCCTCATCCGGCTTCCCGTATTCCGGCATTTCACAGTAATATGCCTGGCTGATACAGGAAAGGATGCGGACCGCAGACCGTTCCCTGCCTAACAGGTTATAAAGCGCCTTCTGCATCATAAGCGTCGTGCTCCTGCGGTATGCCTTCCGTCCCGCCTTGTCCGCCGTTGTGACAAACGATATCTCCTCGCCTTCTTTCACCGCTTTATGCAGCTCGCGCAGGCGGCTTCCAACCGATACCAGGATAATATCATCCGTATAATCCGGCTGAAACTCCTCCGCAAGCTTTAAGTACTGCGTATCCTTTTCGTAAACCCGTTCCTGCCCGCAGACCTGAACCGTTATTTTTTCTCCTGCCATGCGTTCCCCCTTAAATTACCCAAAACGGAAATGAAAGCGGCTGCGTCAAAATTTCCACACCCGCACAGTGCTTTTTCAGATATTCCTCCATGTACGGGATAAAGATATGCTCCAGCCCGTAATGCCCCGCGTCAATGATACAAAGCCCGCGGGCCACCGCGTCGATTCCTTCGTGATGGCCGATATCGCCTGTGATCAGCACATCCGCCCCCAGAGCAATGGCATTTTCGATTTCGCTTTTGCCGGAGCCCGGAGAAACGGCCGCTTTCGACAGCAGCGTTTCCGGATCCCCGAATACCTGAGCCTGCTCCAACGAAAAAACGGATTTTACCAGCTCTGCACAGTCCTTAAGGCGCATCGGCTCCTTAAGCCTTCCGACTCTGCCGATGCCCTCCTCCTCTCCTTCCGTCACGGCCGTCACATCCAATACTCTGGTATCCCTTAGTCCCAGCAGCTCAGCCGACAGCGCAGCCATGCCCCTGACATCAAAATTCGTATGCATCGCATAATAGGAAATCCCATGGGAAAGCAGCTTCAACAGTCTTCTCCCGATAAAATCCTCCTTTACAATACGCCGGATCCCCTTGAAAATCAACGGATGATGCGTCAACAGCAAATCCGCCCCCATATGTACGGCCTCCTCCACCGCTTCGTCCGTCGCATCCAATGCAATATAAATTTTACGAATCTCTTGATCCGGATCTCCGGCCAGCAGGCCGACATTGTCCCAGTCACAGGCACAGGACGGCGGCGACTGCGCCTCCAGTATCCGGATGACCTCTTTTCCCTCCATACGTTACTCCTCCTTCCAGCATGCAAATGCATCCCGCGCACAATTCAGCTCTTCGGCAAGCTGCTCTGTGCGCTTTCGTACCGAATTCGTCTGCGGCGCCCCGAAAAGCCCCTTAAGCAAAGACTCATACTGTCTGATCTTAGCCTCCAGATACTGTCCCGCTACCGCATGATGCTCCGTAAGCAGCCGCTCCCCATAACAGCAGTACATCCGCTGCTGCCTTTTGGAATAAGCCGCATATTTCTTCCGCACAGCTTCCTCTGTGTCCGGCACGGCATACATCATCGGATAGTATTTGCCGTCTTCAAACACCATATCCTCCCGTTCGATAGCGTACCCCTGCTCATACAGGTATCTCCGCACCCGTTCGATTTCAGACTGCGGCTGCAAAATAAGCCCCCTTGCAGCCGCAATGACCGCTTTGCCCTCTTCTAGAATATGAAGTATGACGCCGCCGCCCATTCCGGCGGCCAGAATCGTATCCGCTTCTTTTGGCGCCAGCGCCATAACACCGTCCGAACGCCTCACCGTTATGTATGCATCCAATCCAAAAGCCCTGATATGCCCCCTTGCCCGCAGTAAGGGACCTTCCTTAATATCCATCGCAAATGCACGGCTCACTCTCCCCGACTGTACCAGATAAATCGGAATGTAACCATGATCGGTCCCCACATCCGCCAATATGGCATCCTGCGGTACCATATCTGCCAGATGCAGCATTCTTACAGATAATTTTATCATAGCATTTACTCTAAATAATCCTTCAGCTTACGGCTTCTGCTTGGATGACGCAGCTTACGCAGTGCCTTCGCCTCAATCTGGCGAATGCGTTCACGGGTTACATTAAATTCCTTTCCAACCTCCTCTAAGGTCCTCGCACGTCCGTCCTCTAACCCAAAACGCAGTGTCAGCACCTTCTGCTCGCGTTCGGTCAGCGTTCCGAGCACCTCCTGCAGCTGCTCCCGCAGCAGGGTAAACGCAGCGGCGTCCGCCGGCACGGGGACATTGTCGTCCTGGATAAAATCGCCCAGATGACTGTCCTCCTCTTCTCCTATCGGCGTTTCTAAGGAAACCGGCTCCTGGGAAATTTTTAGAATTTCACGTACACGCTCTACCGGCATGCTCATCTCCTCCGCAATTTCCTCCGGAGTAGGTTCACGGCCTAATTCCTGCAGCAGCTGCCTGCTCACACGGATCAGCTTGTTGATCGTTTCTACCATATGAACCGGAATGCGGATGGTTCTGGCCTGATCGGCAATCGCCCTTGTAATGGCCTGACGGATCCACCAGGTCGCATAGGTGGAAAACTTGTAGCCCTTGCGGTAGTCAAATTTTTCCACAGCCTTAATCAGCCCCAGGTTGCCCTCCTGGATCAGATCCAGAAACAGCATACCGCGGCCCACATAACGCTTGGCAATGGAAACAACCAGACGTAAATTAGCCTCCGCCAGGCGCTTCTTTGATTCCTGATCCCCAAGCTCCATGCGCTTAGCAAGCTCAATTTCCTCATCTGCACTGAGTAATGGCACCTTCCCGATCTCCTTTAAATACATACGCACCGGATCCTCGATGCTGACGCCGTCCGGCACAGAGAGATCGATTTTCTCCACCTCGATTTCGTCCTCCTCGGTGATCAGAATTTCATCGTCGTCATCATCGTCGCTGATGCGCAGCACGTCGATATTGTTGGATTCCAGGCAGTCCAAAATCTTCTCAAATTCCTCCGCATTCAACTCCATCTTCTGGAAGAAATCGCTGATTTCCTGGTATTCGAGAATATTTTTTTTCTTCTTGGCAAATTCGACAAGCTCTTTTAATTTTTCGTTTAATTTTTCCGCCCTTTGCGCCCGTTCCGCAGAGACAATATCTCCTCCAGGATTCTTTGCGGCTTTGCTTTTCTTTTCTTCCATGGTCCCTTCCTCTCATAGTTCGTTACTATTCTGTCCTTATTCGATAGAAATATGCAATT
>CANDKL010000268.1 GCA_947385255.1 uncultured Roseburia sp.
TTTTACCATGCTGAAACTCCTTCTGGCAAATATGAACTTTAATCAGCCCTATGAATTGTACCCATTCTAAGGCGTTTTCTTCCTTTAGGCGTTCCGTTCTGCGCCTGTTTCATGCCCTCTATGAGCCTTTCAAAGCGTTCCTGTGCCTGTCTGTCAATGTCGGCAAGGTATGTATTTAGCTTGCCGCTTGTATTTGCCGCCCAGTTCCTCAAAAATCGTCTTTGCCATTGTCTGTTACCTCCGCATTCTTTTTTATTTTGAATGTCCGCAAAATCCGTCTTACTCATTTGGAAGTCACATCACGCACGACCAAATGTAAGCGCTATTATTTTTATTATAATGATGGGGAGTTTGGCTGGATGTTCCTCAGGATCCAGACCTGGTTCCCATACAATGTCCAGATTTATCTGAATGGGCATGAATATCTCTCCAAGCTGCTAAAGTCAGAGGGAATCCCTTACTCCATGTACAATAACTCATTTTCCTTTATAGAAGACTTTGACCGGGCACAGGAGATGGCTGACCGTGTGCTCAGGAAAAAGCTGTTTGATGAAACGGTCAGGGTATTGAGCACCATAGCCAGCGGAGACTTAATCCTGAATGGGTTCGATAACAAACGCCTCCGCCAGAGGATCTATCTCAGAATTTGGTACAATTGACAATGAGGCTTCGAATGTGCCGGTTTGGATTGTTTCAAGAAGAATAGAAATATAGAAAAAGGGCTGCTGCCGGATGGGCATGCAGCTTGTTTTTTCGTAGAGTGCCCTACTCTGCGAGCAGTTTCAGGCGTCAAAAAATGCTGATATTTGTCTAAGATAATACACCTTGGTTAAAATTATGTCAATATGCTGCTGCCAGAATTGCCTGAAATTTATTAAAAACATAGATAGTGATTGTTTCTTTTTGCGAAATGTCATATATTAGCCGTCAGAAGAATGGAAAACCAGGGAGGTTGTGTTTATGTCAAAAAGAGGTGAAAATATTTACCGGAGGAAAGACGGAAGATGGGAAGGACGTTACATTAAGGAACGGGTAAGCGGGAAAATCAAATATGGGTATGTGTTTGCAAAAACATATAAAGAAACCAAAATCAGGCTCGCTGCCGCCAGACAGGAGAAGGCTATACAGGATGAGAAAAAAGCTTTGGAGCAGGCAGATGAAGCAAGGGCGTTATTTTCAGCGGTTGCCGAGGAATGGTATTGTGCCAAAAAGCCGCAGTGGAAACCATCAAGTGCGGTGAAATATCAAAACATACTGCATACCTATCTTTTGCCGGGTTTTGCAGACCGGCCAATTTCAGAGCTTACAAGAGACGAGGTGGCGCTGTTTGGAAGCAGGCTGTTATCAGAAGGCGGAAGCAAGGGAATCGGGCTTTCCCCTAAAACCGTATCGGATACCATGTCCGTAATGAAAAATATTTTAGAGTATGCAGCGCATATCAAAGGCTGCCCGACCGCAGATATCAGGGGAATTGCCATAAAACAGGCGCAAAAGCCCATGCGGGTGTTCAGCCTAGCAGAGCAGCAGAAATTAAGTCATTATTTATGCGAGGATTTAACCCCCTGCAATCTGGGAATACTGCTTTGTCTGTATACAGGGCTTCGTATCGGGGAAATCTGTGCGTTAAAATGGGAGGATATTTCCTTTTCGGAGCAATATATCTATGTGCATCATACGATGCAGCGGCTTCAAACCAGTGGAACGTCAGCGGCAAAAACAGCGGTTGTGATCTCGACGCCAAAGAGTGATTGCTCTGTGAGACGAATCCCCGTACCGGATGGAATTTTCCCGTTATTAGAAACATACAGAAAGCAGGAGGATGCTTATGTACTGACCGGGACAGCCCATATCTATATGGAGCCCCGTACCATGCAGAATCGGTTTAAAGCCGTGATCAAATGCTGTGGGATAGAAAACGCCCATTTCCATACCTTGCGGCATGCATTTGCAACACGATGTGTAGAGCTGGGATTTGATACGAAAAGCTTAAGCGAAATACTTGGCCATGCCAGCGTGAACATTACTTTAAACCGTTATGTCCATCCGTCGATGGAACAAAAGCAAAAGAATATGAATATGCTCTCTGAGCTATTTGCCGTCAAATAAGCCGTCAGAAAGGCCGCCGTTTCTTTTATCGCAATGAAAAGGCGGTTTTTTTTCGCAGAGTAGGGCACTCTGCGAAAGGATATGCGTGATACGGATATCCTTAGTATGGACGGGCAGAGGGCGATCTATGCAGGTGATTTATGAGGAAAAAGAGTTGATAAAGGAGGAGCAGCGTAATGAAAAGGATTCTGCAGGCAGGGGTATTTCTTGTGGTGATATTTTTTGTTGTAATGGGAGGCACAGATGGAAGAGGGATGGAAGTGAGGGCGAACTCGCTTCCGGGAGAATTCTTTGATGGAAACTGGTATTATTTTAAGCATCACAGGGAAAATGCGGAAATAGCCGCACATAGATCCGATCTTGAATGGTTGAAAAATCATTATTATACGAAGGGGATTGCATTGGGATATAGCCCTTGTGTGGCTTTTGATCCGAAGGAATATCTCCGGTTTAACAGTGATGTGGCAGGGAATCCGGGGTTTAACAGCATGGAAGGCGCGTATCGGCATTTTGTGGATCAGGTGGTTTATGGAGATGAAAGATCTAGAAGGACTTCTCTTTTTTTTCAGACAGAGTATTATGCATCAGTTATGGCAAAGGAAATACCGGGAGCAAGTAATTTTCAGTTGATTGAACATTATAGCAGGTTTGGTGCTTATGAAGGACGATTGGGATCAGATTCAAATGCATCTAAGGCTTTAAAAAGAATGTTTGAGTTTGGTCAGTATTGTAAATATAACGATGATGTGCGTAAAGCATTCATAAAAGATGATGATGGTGGAAAAAGGGGAGCGTTTGGGCATTTTTTATGCTGTACATTAGTGGATGGTGAGGGAAGAAGAAGCACGGATGTTTTCCGAATGGCTTACTATGCAAGAAAAGTCGGAAGAAATTGTGAGGATGCATTTTGGTATTACATCAACACCGGCTACCGGGGCGACAGCGACGATACGATTGAACGGTATACCATAACCTACAATGCCAACGGGGGCAGCGGCGCACCGGCGGCACAGGGGAAAATCATTGACATCAACCTCACACTAAGCGGTACAAGGCCTACCCGCACCGGCTACACCTTCCAGGGCTGGGCAACCTCCGCAAGTGCAGCTTCCGTGAATTATAATCCGGGCAGCGTCTATTCGGGCAATGCCAATCTGACATTATATGCGGTCTGGAAAATAAACACCTACACGGTTTCCTATAACCTGAACGGCGGTACATCCTCTGCGATTGCCGCTCAGACCAAGGTATACGGTACGGATCTCACTCTGTCGGCAACAATTCCAACCCGTGAAAACTACGGCTTTGCCGGCTGGGCTACCTCTGCCGGGGCCGCGAGTGCCGCATACGCTGCCGGCGGGGTATACAAAACGGACGCATCCATTACCTTATACGCTGTCTGGAAGCTGAACCAATACACCATCAGCTACGACGCAAACGGCGGAAGCGGCGCACCGGCGAACCAGATGAAAACACACGGAGAGGCGCTTACGCTTAACAGTGCAAAGCCTACGCGCACCGGCTGCGATTTTATGGGATGGGGGCTCTCTGCCGAAGAGTCCGAAGCGGCCTATGCGCCGGGGGACAGCTATACACAGAACGTATCTATAAACCTGTTTGCCATCTGGCGGATTAAAACTTATACCGTCAGCTACGACATAAACGGCGGCGACAGCAGTACATCCATACCGAATCAAACGAAGACACACGGCATAGATCTGATCCTTTCCACCGCCGAGCCCACACGGGCCAATTATGGCTTTGCCGGCTGGGCGGCTTCAAAGGACGCGTCATCGGCCGAATACCATCCAGGGACAGCCTATAAGCAGGAGCGTGACGTCACGCTGTACGCCGTATGGAAAAAGGACGTATACCGGGTGATTTACAATGCGAATACAGACGGGCATGATGACCATGTCACAGGACTTCCGGAGAGCTTTGAGCGGGAAGCAGGGGAGGAAATTACGATCAGCTCCGACGTCCCCTCCTGGGAAGGCCATACGTTCCAAGGCTGGGGCAGGATTATGGAGGGCGGCTTTATCAAGCAGTACAAAG
>CANDKL010000269.1 GCA_947385255.1 uncultured Roseburia sp.
AATCCATCATACTTAGGTTCAGTGTTTTTCCAAATCTCCGCGGCCGGGTAATCAGCGTAACCTCATCCTGATTTTCCCACCATTCCCGAATAAAATCGGTCTTATCAATGTAAAAAGAATGATTTTCCCGGATTTTTTCAAAGCTCTGCGTCCCGATCGCAATCACAGGCGCCATCCTGATACACGCTCCCTTCCTGTCAGAATTCCATTATGTAGAGCTATTTTATCACAGTTTAACCTCAATGAAAACCATCCGAAAAACAAAAAGAAGCAAAAACGTCCGAAAACGCCTTTGCCTCCTATTTTCATCTTATTTCTTCACCAGAAGCGATTTCCCGGTCATCTCTGCCGGCTGCTCCATGCCCATCATCTCAATCAGGGTAGGAATAATATCTGCCAGGCATCCGCCCTCCTTTAAGGTATAGGCCGGATCGTAATTGACCAGAATAAACGGAACCGGATTAATTGTATGCGCCGTAAAGCTTCCTCCGGTCTCGTAATCAATTAACTGCTCTGCATTGCCGTGATCCGCACAGATAAACATCTGGCCGCCTGCCTTCTTAAGCGCTTCCACGGCTCTTCCCACACAGGTATCTACCGTGCCGACCGCTTTTATCGCCGCATCCAGCACGCCGGTATGGCCTACCATATCCGGATTTGCAAAATTTGTGATAATCACATCATACTTGCCGGATTCAATTGCCTCTACCAGCTTATCACATACGGCCGGCGCACTCATCTCCGGCTGCAGATCATAGGTAGCAACCTTCGGCGAGTTTACCAAAATACGATCCTCGCCCGGATTCGGCTCCTCTACGCCGCCGTTAAAGAAAAACGTAACATGAGCATATTTCTCTGTTTCCGCAATCCTGGCCTGCGTCATATTGTGATCTGCCAGATACTGTCCGAAGGTATTTTTCAGCTCGACCTTTTTAAATGCGATCTGCTTATTCGGAATCGTCACATCGTACTCGGAAAAGCATACATACGTCACATGCTTTCTCGGCCCTCTGTCAAATCCGTCAAATTCATCCGTGCAAAATGTTCTTGTGATCTCCCTTGCACGATCTGGACGGAAATTGAAGAATATAATACTGTCGTTGTCCTTGATCGTGGCAACCGGCGCCCCGTCTGCTTCGATTACCGTCGGCAGGACAAACTCATCTGTCTTGTCATCGGCATAGGATGCGCTGATGGCTTCCACTGCGCTTTCTGCCTTTGCGCCCTCGCCCAGCGTAAGCGCCCGGTAAGCAGCCTCCACGCGATCCCAGCGGTTATCCCTGTCCATCACATAATAGCGTCCGCAGATCGTTGCGATTTTGCCGACGCCGATTTCCGCCATCTTTGCTTCCAGCTCTTCAATAAAGCCCTTGCCAGAGGTCGGTGAGGTATCCCTTCCGTCTAAGAAGCAATGTATATAGACATGTTCCACGCCTTCCCGTTTCGCAAGCTCCAAGAGCCCATACAGATGGGTATTATGGCTGTGGACGCCGCCGTCGGATAACAGGCCGTAAAGATGTAAATCGGAGCCGTTCTTTTTGACATTTTCAATTGCCCCTAACAGTTCCGGATTTTTAAAGAAGGTGCCGTCCTCAATTTCCTTCGTAATTCTGGTCAGCTCCTGATACACAATCCTTCCGGCGCCCATATTTAAGTGCCCGACCTCGGAATTTCCCATCTGTCCATCCGGCAGCCCTACGGAGAGCCCGCTGGCATATCCCTTTACAAACGGGCATTCCTTCATCAGCCGGTCAATATTCGGGGTGTCGGCCAGCGCTACTGCATTGCCGTTTTTATCGTCATTTAACCCAAATCCATCTAAAATCATTAATACGGTTGGTTTCTTACCCATATGATCCTCCTTTCTGCCAAATTGTGCTACTGCTGCTGTACAATTTCCACAGTAACCTTCTTATCTTCCTTTGAGGCTGCTGCTTTCACAACGGAACGAATTGCCCTTGCAATACATCCCTGCTTGCCGATAACCTTGCCCATGTCGGACTGTGCCACATGCAGCTCAAGCACAAGCCCCTTGCCTGTCTCATTCTCTGTGACAACGACCTGTTCCGGATCATCGACCAGTGATTTCGCAATTACTTCTACTAACTCTTTCATCACTCATACCTCGCTTATTTTTCGATCCCGGCCGCTTTGAAAATTCTGCTGACTGTCTCGGTCGGCTGTGCGCCGTTTGCCAGCCATTTCTTTGCCAGCTCTTCATTTACGCGGTATTCGCTTGGATTCCTGTTCGGATCATAAGTGCCGATTTCTTCAATAAACCTTCCATCTCTGGGAGATCTGGAATCTGCTACGATGATTCTATAGAAAGGAGCCTTTTTCTTTCCCATTCTTCTTAATCGGATCTTAACTGCCATCTCAATTCACCTCCTAAATTCTGATTATTTATAATCAAAGCAAAAATGCTTTAATCGCTGCTTAAAACGGAAGCTTAAAGCCTCCGCGCCTGCCGCGCTTACCCGGGCCTCCCATCATGCCCGGAAGCTGCTTCATCATCTTCTTCGCCTGCTCAAACTGCTTTACCAGGCGGTTGACCTCTGCAATATCCACCCCCGCGCCGTTTGCAATCCTGCGCTTTCTGCTGGGGTTCAACAGGGATGGGTTGCGCCGTTCTTCTATCGTCATCGAATAAATAATGGACTCGGTGCGCTTCATGCCCTTCTCGGCCTCCCCTTCGTCGAACTCCGGCATCTTCATCTGCCCCATGCCGGGCATCATACTCAAAATGCTCGAAAGCCCGCCCATCTTCTTCATCTGGCTCATAGAACTTAAGTAGTCCTCAAAGTCAAATTCGGCCTTCTTCATCTTCTGCTCCAGCTTCCTGGCTTCCTCCTCGTCAATGGCCTCCTGCGCCTTCTCAATCATGGTAAGCACATCGCCCATGCCAAGTATCCTGGACGCCATCCGATCCGGATAAAACTGTTCGAGATCCGAAAGCTTCTCTCCCATGCCGACATACAAAATCGGCTTGCCGGTCACCGCGCGGATGGAAAGCGCCGCCCCGCCTCTGGTATCGCCGTCCAGCTTCGTCAAAACCACGCCGTCTACGCCGATTTTACTGTCAAATGTACTGGCTACGTTTACCGCATCCTGCCCTGTCATGGAATCCACAACCAGAATCGTCTGGGACACGTCCACAGCCGCTTTGATGGCCTCTAATTCCTCCATCATCCCTTCGTCAATATGAAGCCGTCCTGCGGTATCTATAATTACAACCTGAAAGCTGTTCTTTAGCGCATGCTCTACAGCCGCCTTTGCAATGTTGACCGGAGTATTTTTATCCCCCATGGAAAAAACCTCCACGCCCTGCTTTTCGCCGTTGATCTTTAGCTGATCAATCGCAGCCGGACGGTATACGTCACAGGCCGCAAGCAGCGGCTTTTTACCCTTCTGCTTGAGCTTTCCGGCAATCTTGGCCGTTGTCGTCGTCTTACCTGCCCCCTGCAAACCCGCCATCATAATCACAGTCACTTCGTTCCCGGGCTTTAAGGCAATTTCTGTCGTCTCAGAGCCCATCAGGGCAACCATTTCCTCATTGACAATCTTGATAACCATCTGGCCGGGATTTAAGCCGTTCATCACATCCTGGCCAATCGCGCGCTCCTGGACCGTTTTGATAAACTGCTTTACCACCTTGAAGTTGACATCGGCCTCCAGCAATGCCATCTTGACCTCTTTTAAGGCAGACTTTACATCATCTTCGGTTAATCTTCCCTTACTTCTTAAATTTTTAAACACATTCTGCAGCTTTTCGGACAGATTATCGAATGCCATATTACAACTCCTCTAATATTTCATGGGAGATTTTCACAATCTCCGCTTTCATTGTCTGCAGGCTCACCGTATCGTACCCGGCGGATAAGGAATCCTCCTCCGTCAAAGCGGCGGACTCCACCAGATGCAAAATCGCATCGATCCGCTCTCTGATGTACAAAAATTTATCCACCAGATGAAGCTTACTCTCGTACTCCTCCAGCGTCCTCGTGCACCGCTTCACCAAATCGTGCACGCCCTGGCGGCTGATGCCTTCCTCTTCGGCGATTTCAGATCGGAAGAGCGTCGTGTAGGGAAAGAGTGTTCTCTACTGTGTAG
>CANDKL010000270.1 GCA_947385255.1 uncultured Roseburia sp.
TCCGGGCATTTGGTACGCGCCACACGCGGAGATACGGCAGCATCAAACTGCAGCTCGCCCTCTACCGCAAGATCCGGCGCCTTTAACTTTGTCTTGGCGGCGGCGTTGCGCATCTTGTCCACATCCTCGCCCTCGCCGGAGCCAAAGGTGGAATAGCTTAAAAAGCCGACCTTCGGATCTACGCCGAAAATCTTCGCGCATTCTGCCGCTTCAACGGCGATCTCTGCCAGCTCGTCCTCGGTCGGACGGATATTGATCGCACAGTCCGCCATGGCCAGCACTTCGTTATCACCGGTGGCCCTGGAACGGATCAGGATAAATACGCTGGAGACGATGCTGTTGCCCGGCTTGGTCTTAATCAGCTGCAGCGCAGGACGTACCGTGTCTGCCGTAGAATAGGTTGCGCCGCCGAGCAATGCGTCTGCCAGTCCCATCTTTACCAGCATCGTACCAAAAATATTCGCCTGTCCCAAGGCTTTTCTCGCCTGCTCCGGTGTTACGCCCTTTTTCTTGCGGAGCTCACAGTACAGATCTACCATTTCTTCCATTCGGTCAAACTTCGCCGGATCGATGATCTCGGCGCCGCGAATGTTGAAGCCGCATTCCTCGGACGCGTCAAAAATGGCGTCCTCATCTCCGACCAGAATGGGATGCAGGAAATTACTCGCCAGCAGACGGGAAGCCGCTTCCAGAATACGTGCATCGGTACCTTCTGTAAATACAATTTTCTTGGGATTCTTCTTTAAAATCTGTATCATTTGTCCAAATCCAAATATTGCCATAATATGCTACCTCTCCTATTCCAAATATTTTACTTATATTTTATACACTTTTTTCCAAAAATGCAAGGCAGTATGCACATTGTGCGAAAGAAAAATCAAACCTCCGGATCGGAAGCCTCCTCTGAAAGCAGCCGCTCCACCAGCCGTACACAGTCCGCCGCATCCTTCGAATATCCCTGCGCTCCGATTTCCTCTGCAAAGCTTTCGGTTACCGCCGCTCCGCCGATGATGATTTTACTGCCGCAGCCGCGCTCTGCCGCAAGATCCACGACATCCTTCATACGCATCATCGTCGTTGTCATCAGTGCGGACAGCCCTATAATTTTCGCATGCTCCTTTAGCGCAGCGTCCACTATCTGCGCCGCCGCAACATCCTTTCCCAGGTCAATCACGCGGTAGCCGTAGTTTTTAAGCATCAGAACGACCAGGTTTTTACCGATATCGTGGATATCGCCCTCAACAGTCGCCATGATAATCGTCGCCTTTTCCCCTTCCCCCTCTTCGCGCCGGATCATAGGCTCTAAATATGCAATCGCTTTCTGCATAGCGTCCGCGGAGGAAATCAGCTGCGGCAGGAAATAAACCTGCTGCTCAAACAGCTCGCCGACCCGATTGATTGCGGGAATGAGGCAGTCACTGATCAAAAGCTCCGGCAGCTCCCCTTCCGCTAAGGCCGCATCTGCCTCCTCTAAAATTCTGCCCTTGCTGCCCTCTATTACACAGTCAAAAAGGCGCTGCACGGGAGAAGCAGAATTCCCGGCGTCTGCCGCGCCTGCTAAAGACATTCCCAGGCCCTGCTTTGTTTCTTCGGCCTTGATGCGGTTCGCCCGATGAATGTAACGCAAATCCGCGCCTTCCTTGTTCATCAAAAGATCGGCGGCATAGGCCGCGTCTACTAAGGCCTTCTGCGCCGGATTCGCAATCGCCATCGTCAGTCCCCTTGTAATGGCCGCCGTCAGGAACGCCGTATTGATGCAGCTTCGCTCCGGCAGGCCGAAGGAGATATTGGAAAGGCCGCAGATAGTCGCCAGATTGTTTTCCTTGCAGTAAGCAATCGTTTCCAGACATTCGACTGCCGCATTCGGATTGGCGCCTACGGTTGCCACAAGGCCGTCTACGACGATATCCTCCTTAGACATTCCGGCGTCCTCGGCTGCTTTTACAATGATTTCTATAATTCTGTGCTTTTCCTCTTTATTCTCCGGCAGTCCGGCGTCGGAAAGCGGGAGCAAAATAAACATCGCTCCGTATTTGGCAGCTATGGGGATCAGTTTTTCAAATTTCTCCTTTTCCAGAGAAATCGAATTGATCAGGGCGCGGCCGGGATAAATACGCAGCGCCGCCTCCATAATGTCCACATGGCTCGAATCTATACAAAGCGGCAGATCGACCATGGAGGATACCTCGTAAATCGTCTGTAACATCATCTCCTTTTCATCAATGCCGTTCATGCCCATATTGATATCCAAAATTGCCGCGTCATTTTTTTCCTGCTGTACGGCCATTTCACATACCAGATCCAACCGCCCCTCACGCAGCTCGGCCTGCAGCTTTTTCTTCCCGGTAGGATTGATACGCTCTCCTACAATGGTAAACGGCCCGTCCAGAAGAAGCTCCGTATGGCTGCGCTCGGACGCCAGAAAACGGCGGCGGGCTGTATGCACCGGAAGCGGTATCCGTTCCTTTAAAGCGTCTCTCATCGCCCTGATATGCGCCGGCGTCGTGCCGCAGCAGCCGCCCAATATGCGGGCGCCGTTCTCCGCAAGCACCCTGACTGCTTCTGCAAATTCCTGCGGCTTCATATCGTATACGGTCCTGCCGTCTACAAGCTTTGGAAGCCCTGCATTCGGCTTCACCAGAATCGGGATATTGGAAACCTCATACATGGCCTTTACCTGTTCTACCATTTTGTCCGGGCCGGTAGAGCAATTGATGCCGACAACGTCTACCCCCAGGCTCTGCAGAACGATAACGGCCGTCCCCGGATCCGTGCCGAAGAGCGTACGCCCGGTGTCTTCGTAGGTGAGGCTTACCATAACGGGTTTTTTGCTGAACTCTTTGATGGCAAGGACTGCTGCACGGCATTCCTGCAGGCTCATCATCGTTTCCACAATATATAAATCCACACCGGCTTCCTCCAGAGCCTCTACCTGCTCCTTATAGATATCCGTCAGCTCTTCAAACTGCATATCCCCAATCGGATAAAGCTGCTGCCCGGTCATGGAAATATCGCCGGCCACATAAACATGCGGCTTCCCTTTCGCGGCTTCCTTAGAAAGTGCTACCAGCTTATGGTTCATTTCCCGCAAATTGCCCTCCAGTCCGTATTCGGCAAGCTTGATACGGTTTGCGGTAAAGGTCGGGGCGTAGAGGATATTGGTCCCTGCCTCTACATATTCCCGCTGCAGCTTTAAAATCGCTTCCGGATTTTCCAAAATCCACTGCTCCGGGCATACGCCCATTTTCATACCGGCTTCCTGCAGATTGCTGCCGGTTGCGCCGTCTAATATCACCATTTGCTGTTTCAGAAAATGTTTTATGGTATCTCGTTCCATGGCTTCCTCCTGTCTGTCTGTTTCCTGTCTGTCCTATTGTAACAATTCTGGGAGGATTCGTCACTTATTTTTTATGAAAGATCGTGCTGCTTTGCCTGTGTGATTGGAAGTATCCGCCAGGGAAAGGCTGTGGCGGAAAGGGCTGCTCCTTTGCCTGTGTGATTGGAGGTAAGATTTTCTAAACAGTTCTGATATCAGCCTGTATCATGCGGACGGAACCGCCCTTTAACGCGCCATCCATGGCGCCAAAAGGGCTTTGCCGGACATCCATGTCCGGCAATTCCTGAAAGTCCGTGGAACTGTTAAGAAAATCTAGACTCCAATCACAAGGGCAAAACGCAGCCCTTTCCGCCACATCCTCTCCCCGGCTGCATTCTTCCCCGGCCAAGGTAACGCGGCAGGCTTTTCTGCCTTAGAATGGGATTTTAGCTTTCTAAAGCATACAGAATTTCAAGAGACTTAGGACATATATTTTCCTGAATACGATTCATTTAAATGCTATTCTTTCAGGTTGGATAACCACCTCAGATACTGGCCAAATGCAGGCAGACAAAACGCAACGCCTATAAGCATGACAGTATGACAGCAGACAAAACGCAACGTCTATGAGCATGACAGGTATGACAGGCATACGATGCAGCAGCCAGGGAGGGGATTTGGCAGGGGGAACTGCTTTTGCCCTTGTAACCGGATGCAGCCTCTCTTAACAGTCACATACGATCCCAGGAATTGCCGGACACGGATGTCCGG
>CANDKL010000271.1 GCA_947385255.1 uncultured Roseburia sp.
ACACAGTAGAGAACACTCTTTCCCTACACGACGCTCTTCCGATCTAAAAGCACAGCTTACAGCGGGGATGATCATTTGGCTGACCTCGCTGTGGCAGATTCCATTCTGCCTGTTTTTATCACAGAAGATGGGCCTGCTTGGGATGCTTTTGCTCCATGTGGGAAGCTATATGGCCTTTTCCGCTGTCATTTCCCTGAAATCCTGGTTTGCGTTCTTTCCGGGGGCCATTACCTCCCGGCTGATGTGCCCGGTGCTTGGAATCCTTCCAAACGGCCTTTTGGCGGAAGAGGGAATGATGACGTATTCCGGGGTGCTGATGGAGCTGCAGAATCTTCCGGTTGGAATTCTTGCGGCGGTGTTCTGGTTTTTAGCCTTCTGGCTGGGGAGCAGGAAATGGTTCCAAAGGCAGGTGGCAGATTTATGAAAAAATTCGAAAGATGCGTGAGGGCGGAAGGGATGAAAATGCGGCATACCTTTATCTATCCGCTGCACCTGGCGGCGCCGCTTGCTGCAAGCGTGCTGTTTTTACTCTATTACCATATGACGGGCCTAAGCGAGCCGGCGCAGCTTGCCGGCTATGTGCAGGTCATCGGCGTTGCGCTGCCGTTTGCGGTAAGCCTTGTATGCGCGGGAAATGTAGGACTGGAGGAGCAGACGCGTTTTTTGGTTTTTCCGGGCAGCATGGCTGGACGGGGGTATGTTTTTTTTGCAAAATATCTGCTGCTTCTGGCACTGGGGGCGTTTGCGGTGTTTGCGGCCGTATTTCTGTTTGCGGCAGGATACTGTGGGTTACTCGGAGGGGAAGATATTTCCGTTGAGCTCTGCGTAGGTCTGGCGCTTGCGCTCTGGCTGGGCAGCGCGCCGCTTTATTTGGAGCATTTGTTTTTGAATCTGGCGTGTGAAAAGCAGGTGTCTCTGTGCGTTGGAGTGGCGCAGCTTCTGGTGTCCGCGTTATTTCTGACCGGACTTGGAGACGGGCGGTGGCAGCTTGTTCCCTGTACGTGGAGCGCAAGAGGGGCGTCGCTGTTTTTGGCAGGCGCCCTTTGGAGGGAAACAGCGCATACCTCTGCGGCAAGCCTGTTGGCAGTTTTGTTCTTATGTGCGGGATTCGGGCTGTGGTTTTATTTTTATGAAGGAAGACCATGCAATGATTAGGATTTTGGCAATTGATGATGATAAGGGGATTCTGGAGCTGATACGCAGGGCTTTGGAGCGGGAAGGCTATGCGGTGACGCTCATGGACAATCCGCTGGAGCTGAATTATGAAAAGCTGGCGGAGTACCAGCTGATTCTTTTGGATGTGATGATGCCTGGAATGGACGGCTTTGCTTTATGCCGGAGCATTCGGGACAGGGTGGACTGTCCGATTTTATTTGTCACGGCAAAAACAGAGGAACGGGAGCTGATGGAGGGGCTTGGAATCGGCGGGGACGATTATATCAAAAAGCCTTTTGGCATCGGTGAGCTTCGGGCAAGGGTTGCAGCGCATCTGCGGAGGGAGGCGCGGGAAAAAAGACGGCGGATTACGCTCGGCGAAGTGCAGCTTTCGTTGCTGGAAAAGAAGCTGTACTGCGGGGAGGCCGAGGTGAGGCTTACAAAAAGCGAATATGCGATATGCGAGTATCTGGCCTTAAACCGCAGCCAGGTGTTTTCCAAGGAACGGATTTTGGAGCATGTGTTTGGATACGATACGGAAAGCGATCATTCGGCGATTACAGAGCATATCAAAAATATCCGCGCGAAGCTTCAGCGGTTTGGCATCAATCCGATAGAAACGGTATGGGGGATTGGATACCGATGGAAATAAAACGAAGAGAAAAAAACCTGGCGGGCCTGTTTTTAAAATACGTAACGCTTTTTTGCGTCAATACGGTTCTTCTGGTTGTCGGCGTCTTTCTTTTGCTGGTGTATGCGACGTTTATCGGGCTTCTGCTGCCGGCCAACGATGCAGAGGCGCGGCTGACGGAGCATACGGCGCAGATCTGCGGGGAGGAAGGGCCGCTTAAGCAGTGGATTCCAGACGGCTGTACCTATGGGCTCTATCAAAAGGACGGCGTTTATCTTGCCGGAGACTTTTCCATACAGGAGCAGAAAAAAGCCTGGAATCAGTATCAAGAGGGAAAAATCTATGCGGAACATAAGGGCTATTACCGGTTCTTAGAGCTTGACAGCGGGAAGGTCTGCATTGTCAAATATGATTTGATTATGCGCTATTCCTGCAAAAGCTTAAACGGGCTTCTGCCGCCGCCGGAAATCCTGATGCCGATTTTAGACGTACTGCTGCTGATCCTGAATGCAGTTGTGCTGTCCGGAAGATTTGCAAGAAGGGTGGGGCCGCAGCTGAAAAAGCTCCAGTCCGTTACAGAGCAGATTGCAAAGCAGGATCTGGAGTTTGAAACGGAGCTTTCCGATATAAAAGAGATCAACGAGATTCTGGTATCGCTTGGGCGGATGCGGGATGCGCTTTTGGACTCCTTAAAGAGCCAGTGGGATATGGAACAGCAGAAGCAGAAGCAGCTGTCGGCCTTAGCGCATGACATCAAAACGCCGCTCACGGTTATTCGGGGCAATACGGAGCTTCTAAGGGAGCAGGCTTTGCCGGAGGAGGGCCTGGAATGTGCGGCATATATTCTGGCCAATGCAGATGAAATCGAACGGTATTTGGAGACAATGAAGCAGGTACTGCGCGGTGCGGGAACAGAGGAGGAGCCCATTGTGCTGTCCTGCAGGGAGATAAGCGGGATGCTTTGTGAGGCGGCAAGGCAGCTGTCTGCCGCGGAGCAGCTGCCGGTGGCTTTTGACAGCCGTCCGGCGGAGGGAACCGTGTGCTGCCGCAAAGCGGATACATTGCGGGCCTGGGAAAATCTGATCAGCAATGCGGCGGAGCATACGGACAGGCAGAGGGGGCTGGAGATTTCAATCCGGACGGAGGATAGAGGAGACCGGAAGTATCTGGCTGCTTTTGTGCGGGATTTTGGAAGAGGGTTTTCCGAGAAGGATTTGATGTATGCAGAGAAGGAATTTTACAGCGGGGATGCGAGCCGCCATGACAGAAGGCATTCGGGACTGGGGCTTTCGATTGCGAAGAAATTTGCAGAGGGGCAGGGCGGCTTTTTGGAATATGGGAATGACGGCAGCGGGGTGGGAGCGGTGGCGGGGATGTGGCTGAGAGCGGATGATTGACGATAACAGCTGAGAGCAGAAGCCATTGACGTTTTTTGTCTGATTCTGCTATGATATCCATCAAAAGGAGGTTTTTGTCCATGAAAGACAGAAAAACGGCAATTGCCTATTGTCTCACCTTTGCAGATGTTTATGAAGATGAGCCCTTCCACGATCCCAACTGGACAGTCATCCGCCACAAAGCAAACCGCAGGGTATTTGCCTGGATTTTTGAAAAGGACGGCCATATCTGGATCAACGTGAAGGCAGATCCCGAATGGCGGGACGTACACCGCGACGCTTACGCATCCATTCTTCCTGCATACCACCTGAACAAGGAGCACTGGAGCTCCATTATCCTGGACGGTACCGTTCCCGATAAGGAAATTCAGCTTATGATAGCAGAAAGCTATGATCTGACCAGGCCTAAATCGAAAAAACGAAAAGCTCCATAAGACGATTTTGCGTGTTGATTTTTGGATATCCAGATATTATACTGGATACAGTTAGAGGGGCAAGGCTTTAACAGAAAGGAGAATAAACTATATGGAGGGAACAAGGAATATGACAGAAAAAGAAATGCAGACAGTCAGAAAAGCTACACTTTACGAGTTACGCTTAATTTTCACAAGCGGAGAAAAAAAACAGTATTCTACGGAGGAACTCGTGGAATTGCTCGATAAGATAGCACTTGCCCAAGAACAGGAATAAAAGAACCAGGGAACAGAAGATACCATTGACAGGGAGTGAAATAAAGCGGATGTTATCCGTTTGGGCATTGATAAGGTTTACATGGAACTGAAAAACAAATAGAGCGTTACCCACCCTTGCAAAGTGATAAACGCCCTATCGCAAACAAATATATACTGTGTACCTCTGTTTGGCAACCTAAAAATTGTTGAACGGAGGATTTTT
>CANDKL010000272.1 GCA_947385255.1 uncultured Roseburia sp.
AATGCAAGTTCTGGGGTCTTGGCGGCGACGGTACGGTAGGCGCCAACAAGAACTCTACCAAGATTATCGGTGACCACACAGACAAATTTATTCAGGCATACTTCCAGTATGACTCCAAGAAAACCGGCGGTGTTACCATTTCCCACTTAAGGTTCGGTGACAAGCCGATCAGAAGCCCCTACTACATCAATCAGGCCGACTTCGTTGCATGCCACAATCCGGCATATGTAAACAAGGGCTTTAAGATGGTACAGGATGTAAAGCCGGGCGGCGTATTTATGATTAACTGCCAGTGGTCTGACGAAGAGTTAGAGCATCACTTAAATGCAGACGCGAAGAAATACATCGCAGACAACAACATCCAGCTTTATACTATCAATGCAATTGACAAGGCAATTGAAATCGGTATGGGCAAACGTACCAATACAATTTTGCAGTCCGCATTCTTCAAGCTGGCAAACGTCATGCCGATCGAAGAAGCCGTTGATTTCATGAAAGCGGCAGCAAAGAAATCCTACGGCAAGAAGGGCGACGCCGTTGTAGAAATGAACTACAAGGCAATCGACGCCGGCGTAGATGCAGTACATAAAGTAGAGATTCCGGAATCCTGGAAGAATCCGGCAGCAGATCCGGAGAAGAAACCGTATACGGGCCTTCCGAAGACCGTGAAGATGGTAGAGGATCTGTTGGATCCGATCTCCATTATGGACGGCGACAGCCTTCCGGTTTCTGCATTTGCAGGAAATCCGGACGGGCAGTTTGAGCTTGGTGCATCCGCATACGAAAAACGCGGTACGGCTGTAACGGTTCCGACCTGGGATGCAGAGAAATGTATCCAGTGTAACCAGTGTGCGTTCGTATGTTCCCATGCGACCATCCGTCCGTTTATGTTAAGTGAAGATGAAGTGAAAGCTGCTCCGGCCAATATCAAGCTTGCGGATATGAAGCCGAAGGCAGGCGAATACAAATACACCATGAGCGTATCCCCGCTTGACTGTATGGGATGCGGCGAATGTATCACCGTATGTCCGGTAGGCGCAATCTCCATGGTTCCGCAGGAATCACAGGCAGACGAGCAGCCGGTATTCGATTACTTAGTGGCAAACGTAGGCAAGAAACCGGGCATGCCGGCGGACAACACCGTAAAGGGCTCCCAGTTCAACCAGCCGCTCTTAGAGTTCTCCGGCTCCTGCGCAGGATGCGCCGAGACCTCTTATGCACGTTTGATCACCCAGCTGTTCGGCGAGCATATGTACATTTCCAACGCAACAGGATGCTCCTCTATCTGGGGCGGTCCGGCTGCTACCTCGCCGTACACAGTAAACAAAGACACCAAGAAAGGCCCGGCATGGGCAAACTCCTTATTCGAGGACAATGCGGAGCACGGCTTCGGTATGCAGGTTGGGCAGAAGGTTCTGCGTGAGCAGGCAATTGCAAGCGCCGAAAAGTCTGCATCATCCGATAAGGCAAGCGATGAATTAAAGGCCGCATTTGCCAAATTTATGGAGACAAAGGATGATACAAGAGCGAATGCAGCTGCAACGGACGCTCTGGTTGCAGAGCTTGAAAAGGCTGCACAGGCAGGCTGCCCGGGCGCACAGGCTGCACTTGAGAAAAAGGATTACCTTGCTAAGAAATCGATCTGGATCTTCGGCGGCGACGGATGGGCTTATGATATCGGCTTCGGCGGATTAGACCATGTGCTTGCTGCAGGCGAGAATGTGAACGTGATGGTATTCGATACCGAGATGTATTCCAATACCGGCGGCCAGGCTTCCAAGGCTTCCAACATCGGCGAGGTTTGCCAGTTCGCAGCCTCCGGTAAGGATATCGGCAAGAAGAGCCTTGCGGAAATCGCGATGAGCTATGGCTATGTATACGTAGCGCAGATCGCTATGGGCGCAAATATGGCGCAGGCGGTTAAGGTCATCGCTGAGGCTGAGGCTTATAACGGACCGTCTCTGATTATCGGCTATGCTCCATGTGAATTGCACGGTGTGAAGGGCGGCATGAACCACTGTCAGGATGAGATGAAGAAAGCGGTGGCTTCCGGCTACTGGAACCTCTTCTCGTTTAATCCTGCACTTAAGGCAGAGGGTAAGAATCCGTTCACGTTAACCTCAAAACCGGGCGACGGAACCTATCAGGATTTCCTGAATAACGAAACACGTTACAGCCGTCTGACAAGGGCATTCCCGGATCGTGCGGAGAAACTGTTCGCAGAGTCTGAGAAGGCTGCAAATGAGAGATATGAGCATTTGTTAAGGTTAGTGGAGCTCTATAAATAATTGTGAGCTTTCAGCTGAATTGAAATGAAATTGAAATAAGAGAAGACACAGCTTCTTTGAAAGAGAGGCTGTGTCTTTTTTGATTTTTTATTTCGGATCGGGAGTAATCGGCAACTCTTTTGGGGTAATATATTTTTATTGACAAGCAATTCTGCCTTTCATATACTAAAATCAAGAGATATCCATTGTATATATGCATTGAAAAATAGCACAGTAGGATAGGAGAGACTAAATTTTTTAGTTTAAAGACCCACCCTGGATTTGTGGAGTACCTTGCAAAACCGCTTCTGAAAAAAACCCTTCCTATTTTCCCAAAGATGTTGTATAATAGGAAAATCAGTGGTAAAAACCGGTCTTTGTCGCATCAGACAAAATCTCAGAATAATAATAACATCGATAAATGAATAAGGAGATAAATAAGAATGAGAGATAAGTATGAAAGCCTGTCAGTCACTGTTTTAAAGGATCTGGCAAAGGCAAGAGGGCTGAAAAATCTGTCCGGGCTGAAAAAGAGCCAGCTGGTGGAAGTGATGCTGGCTGAAGACGAAAAGGAAGAAGCAAAAAAAACAAAGGAAGAGACGCAGGAGAATACCGTTCCGGTCGGAAAGGACGAGTTAGACAGCGGAATTACGGCAAACGGCATTTTGGAGGTTATGCCGGACGGATACGGCTTTATCCGCTGTGAAAATTATCTGCCGGGGGAGCGGGACGTCTATGTATCTCCGTCGCAGATCCGCAAATTCAATTTAAAAACAGGCGATATGATCAGCGGAAATACGCGGATTAAGACACAGCAGGAGAAATTCAGCGCCCTGCTCTATGTAAACACCATCAACGGCTTCCATCCAAGCGTGGCACAGCGCCGCAAGCCATTCGAGGATCTGACGCCGGTGTTCCCGAATAAGAGAATCCGTTTAGAGCATCCCGGCGCTTCTATTGCCATGCGGATCGTCGATCTGGTTTCGCCGATTGGAAAAGGGCAGAGGGGAATGATTGTTTCACAGCCCAAGGCCGGTAAAACAACGCTGCTCAAGCAAATCGCAAAGGCCGTAACCGGAACAAATCCGGATATGCATTTGATTATTCTTTTAATTGACGAGCGTCCGGAGGAGGTGACCGATATTAAGGAAGCCATTGAAGGCAAAAATGTAGAGGTCATCTATTCGACCTTTGACGAGCTGCCGGAGCATCACAAGCGCGTTTCTGAGATGGTGATTGAGCGCGCCAAGCGCCTGGTGGAGCATCGTAAGGACGTCACGATCCTCTTAGACAGTATTACCCGCCTGGCAAGAGCCTATAACCTGACAGTGCCGCCCAGCGGCCGTACGCTCTCCGGCGGACTCGATCCGGCAGCGCTGCATATGCCGAAACGGTTTTTCGGCGCAGCCAGAAATATGCGCGAGGGCGGCAGCCTGACGATTCTTGCGACTGCGCTGGTGGATACCGGAAGCAAAATGGACGACGTTATTTTTGAGGAGTTCAAGGGAACCGGAAATATGGAGCTGGTATTGGATCGGAAGCTTTCCGAGAAGCGTGTGTTCCCGGCGATTGACATTGTAAAATCCGGGACGAGACGTGAAGATCTGCTGCTGGAGCCGGAGGAGCAGGAGGCCGTGGATATCATGCGTAAGGCGTTTAACGGATCCAAGTCCTCGGATGCGGTAGAGTCTGTTTTAAATATGTTTGCACGGACAAGAAATAACCGGGAGTACATTCAGATGGTGAAAAAGACAAGGCTATAATATCGGTTTTAGACAGGAGAAAGGTATGATGACAGACAGGATAAAA
>CANDKL010000273.1 GCA_947385255.1 uncultured Roseburia sp.
GAATGATTTCCTTTCTGGATAATTCCGCCGTAAATTGCTCCGCCTCAATAGAAACCGCTTCTGCAAGCGCCTGGCTCGTTGTAATCAAGATAGCGGACGCCATTTCGTCATGCTCGGCCTGTGAAAGCAGATCTGCCGCCACAAAGCGCGGATTTGCCGTTTCGTCCGCCAGCACTAAAATTTCGCTCGGGCCGGCAATGGAATCAATGCTTACGTAGCCGAACACGGCTTTTTTCGCAAGGGCTACGTAAATATTGCCCGGGCCTACGATTTTATCCACCTTCGGGATGCTTTGTGTTCCGAACGCCATTGCCGCAATCGCCTGCGCGCCGCCTGCTTTGTAAATTTCATCCACACCGGCCTCCTTTGCGGCTACCAGCGTAGAAGCACAGACCGTTCCGTCCGCTTCGGGCGGCGTTGTCATAAGGATCCGTTTCACGCCTGCCGCCTTTGCCGGTAGCACATTCATCAGCACAGAGGAGGGATATACCGCTTTTCCGCCCGGCACGTATACGCCCACGGTTTGTAAGGGTGTCACCTTCTGCCCCAAAATAATACCGTTTTCCTCGCTGTCAAACCAGCTGTACTGCCGCTGCTTTTCGTGGTACGTCTGAATGTTCACCTTTGCCTTCCGGATGACCTCTAACAGCTTTGCGTCAACCTGCCTGTAAGCCTTTTGTATTTCTTCCTCTGTCACCCTTACGTTTTCCGGGGTAATATCCGCTCCATCAAACTGTCTGGTAAAGCCAAACACCGCTTCGTCCCCTTGTTTACGGACCGCGGTGATGATGTCCTCCACGCGGCTTTCAAATTCCGCATAGTTGTTCGGGCTTCTCTTTAAAAGATCGTTTAAAAGATCCCGCTTTGTTTCACTGCTTAACTTTAAGATCCTCATCCTCATCCTCCTACTGCTTAAGAACCGACTTTAAGTCGGTAATCAGCCTGGTAATGCGCTCGTTTTCCATCTTAAGGCTGACCTGGTTGACCACCATGCGCGCCGACAGAGGGCAGACCTCCTCCAGCACGCCAAGGCCGTTCTCCCTTAAGGTAGAGCCTGTTTCTACGATATCTACAATCACCTCTGAAAGCCCTACAATCGGCGCCAGCTCAATGGATCCGTTTAACTTGATAATCTCTACCGTCTGATGCTTTTTATTGTAAAAGTAATCCTTGGCAATCCTCGGATACTTCGTGGCGACCCGAATCAGCTCGTGATGCTGCAATAAATCCCCGGCGCCCGTTGGTCCGCAGACGCACATCCGGCATCTGCCAAAGCCTAAATCCAGAACCTCGTAAATATTCCTGCCCTCTTCCAGAATCGTATCCTTTCCGACGACGCCGATATCTGCCGCGCCGTATTCCACATAGGTCGGCACGTCCGGACCCTTGGCCAAAAAAAACCGAAGCCTTAAGTTCTCGTTTACAAAAATGAGCCTTCTGGTATCCTTGTCCTTCATCTCCTCGCAGGTGATTCCGATTTTTTCAAAAAGCTCCAGCGTCTGCTTCGCAAGCCTGCCCTTTCCCAGGGCAAATGTTATATATCTGTCTTCTCGTATCATGCTTTTTGCCTCTATTCCAAATATGTTATTTTTTCTCTATGGTTCTGCTTGGCGTAAATGCCGTATGCCGCTTTGTCCTGTATGCTGTCCATACAAATAAGCTCCGCGGCAATACCGGCGCTTCTGAGCCTGCCGGCGCGGGCAACCGCTTCGTTTAAGCGCTCCTTCCGATAAACGATGAGTTCGCCCTCGCAAGGAATGTCAATGGAAATCCCCTGCCTGCCAAGCGCTGACATCAGCTGATCTACGGTAACGGCAAAACCAATGGAAGCCGCATTTTTACCAAAATAACTGTGCAGCCTGTCATACCTGCCGCCCTTTAAAATCGCTTCGCCGCTTCCGAAGGTATATCCGGCAAAAATAACCCCGGTATAATACTGGTAGCCGCTTACAATTCCAAGCTCGAAGGAAACATATTTGTCAATTCCATAAAGTTTAAGTACCTGATGAAGCTCCTCGAGCCGGGTAATCGAAGCTAAAATCTTAGGGTACTTCCCCGCTAAACGCCTGGCCTTCGCCATTTCGTCTGCTGAAAAATAAAAGCCGCCGAGCATTTGAAACAGCTCCCGCAAATCCGCATCCATCGAATGGCTGGAAACGGCCTCCTCCACGCCGAAATAATTCTTATTGGCAATCAGCTCACGCAGCCCGTCCGCCGCCTCCTCCGCAAAGCCTGCCGCCTCCATCAGACCGGAAAAGAAATCGGCATGGCCGATGTTAATCTGAAATTCCTTTAAGCCTGCCGCAAGCAGACACTCCACTGCCATAGAAACAATTTCCGCGTCCGCGGCAACCGAATTGTCTCCGATAAGCTCCGCGCCAAGCTGGGTAGTTTCCTTTAAACGTCCCTGGTAGCTGGAGTTGTTGATGAAGGTATTTCCCACATAGTAGAGGCGGATAGGCATCTCCTCTTCTTCAAAATACATCGCAGCAGCTCTTGCAATGGAAGGCGTAATATCAGGGCGCAAAACCAGCGTATTGCCCTCCCGGTCAAAAAACTTGTACAGATCCTTTGACGGCGTCGTGCCGATTTCTTTTCCAAATATATCAAAAAATTCAAACGTCGGCGTCTGGATGATCTGATATCCATAACATTCCATGGTTTTTTTTAGCTGGGCCTGTAAGACCTGCTTTTTCTTGCATTCATCGTTATAGATGTCCCGGACTCCCTCCGGCGTATGTAATAATTGTCTTTTCATGATGCTTCGCGTCTCCTTTTGCCGTGTGCTTTAGTGTGCTACCACAGTAAACTATTATAGGTAACGCACAGGGGTTTGTCAAGTGAACGACCCATTGTCTAAAGCAAATGGGCTTCCTGCTTCAAAAACCCCCTCTCAGCCAATCAGAACCCTTTTCCCTTCAAACGCAAACCCGTAGCTTCGGATTTTTTCAGCCGGGATACCTTGTTCTATTAAGGCGTAGGCATATTTTTTTTCTTCCATCTTACTTAAAGCGGCGGCTACCGTATCCTCAAGGCTTCCCTCTTCCTGCGGATCACGTACCTTAAATTCGAACAAAAAAGCATCGCTGCTTTTGTCTTTTGGCTCAAGCGCCACGTCATAGCGCCCAAACCCGCTTTCCCTGTTTGACGTAATGCGGTACCTGTCCGCCAGATCCACTATCAGCCCCAGCACAAACCCATGGTAAAACCGCTCTGGCTGCGCTTTCCCAAAAGGCCGGTTCCCTGTGTCAAAACAACTGAAGGTGGCAAGGGCAATCCGGTTCATATAAGCGTTCATTGCCTTTTTGTCGCCAAGCAGCAATGCTTTTACAAAAGCGTTATAATCTGGGGTATATTCTGCAAACCAGCCCCTTATCATCCGTTTGAACATCAGCCGGACTTCTTTGTTTGTCAAAGACAGCTCATGGACTTTTTCCCGTTCCGTTAACCCGAATTCATCCATAGAAGCAAATACTTCTTCTTCCGTAAAGCCAAAAGAATCTTGGTATTTGCGGGAAGTAGACGTCACTGCTTCCAGATGGTTTAAATCAGAAAAAATGGATTCTTTTCCGATTCTGGTAATCCCTGTCATGATTGCCCGCTCCATGTAAGGGTTGGTTTTAAAAGTGGAATTGAACAGGCTTCGGATAAAGGCGGACATTTCTTCCCAGTAACCGTATACATAGGCTTCTTGCATGGGCGTATCATATTCATCCAGCAGGATGATTGCTTTTTTGTCATAATACCAGGAAAGGAATTCTGAGAGTATGTTCAGCGCGTCCGATACAATATGATCCGGCATATCTTTTCTTTGGCGTAGGTAAAAGAGGTTTCTTTCACACCTGCGAAGCTGGCGGCGATTACCGGATAACTCCCCTGAAGCGCACGGTATTTTTCTTCCTGCCAGATGGACAGGCCTTCAAACAATTCCCCCCCTGCCCGCATACTCTGCGGAAAAAAATGTTCTACCATGCTCATGGTCAGCGTTTTGCCGAACCGTCTGGGACAGGTAATCAGGGAGATCGGAAGAGCGTCGTGTAGGGAAAGAGTGTTCTCTACTGTGTA